>NZ_CAXAPA010000009.1:0-281332 GCF_963970835.1 Pseudomonas sp. EA_15y_Pfl1_P101
ATGCTGTCCGCCGCGTTCTTGAACGCCATGGTCTGCTCGCCGATTTGCAGCGTGCCGCTGTTGGGGATGTAGGCGCCGCCGAGGATCTTCAGCAGCGTCGACTTGCCCGCGCCGTTCTCGCCCATCAAGGCATGCACCTGCCCAGGGTGGGCGGTGAAGCTGATGCCATCCAGCGCCTTGACCGCGGGAAAGGTTTTACCGATGCCGTCAAAACGCAGACTGGCGCCGGCAGTGTGTTGTTGTTCATTGACTTGCGCGTGCATAACCACCTCATCACACCGATCAGGCAGCCCTGTTGCCGGGGCTGCCGAGGAAAGCGAACTGCCTTATTTCCACAGGCCGATCTTTTCCAGCTCCTGCTTGAAGTTTTCGCGGGTGATCAGGGTCACTTCGTCCATGGCGGTGTACTTCGGCGGCTCGGTGCCTTTGGTGACCCACTCGTACATCATCAGCGCGGTGTTGTAGCCCTCGATGTGCGGGCTAGGCAGCATCGAACCGAAGAAGCCGCTGTTGGCTTTCTTCAGTTCACCGATAGCGTCGGTGCCATTGATGCCGATGCCGATCACATTGGCGGCTTTGAAGCCGGCGCTTTCGGTCGCGCGTACGCCGCCGAGTACGGTGTTGTCGTTCATGCCACCGATGATCAGGTTTTTCGCACCGCTGGGCAGCTTGACCAGCGCCGAGTTGGTGGCGTCCATGCTGCCTGGTACGTCGAGGGTTTTAAGCGCAGCGGTGAGAATATGGTCGTCAGGAATGCCGGCCTCTTTCAGGGACTGTATCGATCCGTCGGTGCGTTTTTTACCGGTGTCGAGCTCGTTGAAGGTGTTGATCACCGCATAGGTGTCCTTCCAGTCCCAGCCGCGTTTTTTAGCTTCGGCGGCCATGGCCGCCCCCTGCTTCTGGCCGACTTCAAACGCAGCCATGCCCAGGTACGGCACGTCTTCCATGAAGGCGCCTTTGGCGTCGACGAAGCGGTCATCCACAGCAATCACTTTCAAGCCGTTGGCCTTGGCCTTGGCGACAATGGCCGGGCCCAGGGACACGTCCGGCGGGCAAATCACAAAGCCTTTGGCGCCGTTGGCCGCCAGGCTGTCGATAGCCGACAGGGTTTTTTCGCCATCGGGCACGGCGATCTTGATCACGGTGAAGCCATGCTCCTTGCCGGCTTTTTCGGCAAAGGCCCATTCGGTCTGGAACCACGGTTCTTCAGCCTGCTTGACCAGAAAACCGATCTTGACTTCCTCAGCGGCCAGCAGCAGCCCGCTCAGGCTCATGGCCGAAACCGCCACAGCGGCGCAGCACAGGGAACGCAAACCTCGACGACGATTCATACAGGTGACTCCTTGTTGTTGTTTTTAAAATCGGGATTTAGCCGGCAAAGCGGTGACAGGGCTTGCCTGGCACGTCAACCTCAATGGCCAGCACGGCGCCGTCCAAAGGGTGATCCAACGGGCTGGCGGCACTGGTGATATAGAGGGTGGTGAGGTTAGGGCCGCCAAATACGCAACTGGTGGGGCGGCTCACGGGCAGCTCGATGATGCGGTCCACCTCACCACCAGGCGTGAGGCGCAGCAGGCAACTGCCGTCCCAGCGCGCGTTCCAGATATAGCCTTCGACGTCCATGGCCGAGCCGTCCGGCCCGCCACGTTCATGGGGGCCGAACCAGACGTGCGCGGGTTCGAGTTGACCGTTCGGCAGAACCCCATGCCGGTACAGCGTGCCCTCCATGCTGTCGCCAAAATGCACGTGGCGGCCGTCATCGCTCCACAGCAAGGTGTTGGGAATGCCCAGGCCACTCAGCAACGGCGTGACCTGCGCATCGGCATCAATGCGAAACAGGCCGCCGGAGCGTCGGGTGATGGGCAGGTCTTCGCCCTGCTCGCCAATGTTGTTCTGCATAGTGCCCAGCCACAGACGGCCCTGGGCATCGCAGCGCGCTTCATTGCCACGATTGCCCGATTGCGGGTCGGCCACACACAGCAGGGTCAAGGCTTCGGTGACCAGGTCCAGGCGGTACACGCCGCTGCTCAAGGTCACCACGGCATCGCCGCTTTCACACGGGATAAACGCCGAGACATGCTCGGGCAATTGCCAGACCTGTAACTGCCCGTCCATCAGGCGCAATGCCTGTTTGCCGGCAATGTTGACCCAGTACAGGGCCTGGGTGGGCACGTCCCAGAACGGGCCCTCCCCCAATTGCGCACGGTGCGCGGTGACGGCACTCAGCGACATGAAACCTCCTGCTTCATTGTTTTTTTTACAGCGCGTCGCGTGAAGGCGTGCCATCCACGAGCCGCTGGATACGCAACGGGTTAGCGTTTTTCAACGCGTCGGGCAGCAGGCTATCAGGGTAATTCTGGAAGCACACCGGGCGCAGGAAACGGTCGATGGCCAGCGTACCGACCGAGGTGCCACGCGCATCGGACGTCGCGGGGTACGGCCCGCCGTGCACCATCGAATCGCAGACTTCCACACCGGTCGGGTAGCCGTTGAGCAGGATGCGCCCGACTTTCTGTTCGAGCAGTGGCGTGAGTTCGGCGAACTGTTGCAGGTCGGCCGGCTCGCCAATGACCGTCGCCGTCAATTGACCGTGCAGGCCATGTAAGGCGGCGCTGAGTTGGGCCTGGTCGGCGACTTCGACAAATACCGTGGTGGGGCCGAACACTTCTTCCTGCAGCACTTCATCGCCGTCGATCAACAGGCGCACATCGGCCTTGAACAATTGCGGGTGTGCCTGGTTACCGGCCTGAGCGCTGCCCGCGAGGTGCTGGATGCCGGGGTGCGCCAGAAGTTTTTCCAGGCCTTTGCCGTAGCTGCCCAGGGTGCCGGCGTTGAGCATGGTCTGCGCCGGTTGATCACCGATCAGTTGCGCAACTTGTTGAGTAAACGCCGTGAATGCAGGCGAAGCGATACCGATCACCAGGCCTGGGTTGGTGCAGAACTGGCCGCAGCCTTGCACTACCGAGGCGGTCAGGTCACGAGCAACACTTTCAGCCCGTGCTGTGAGGGCCTGGGGCAGCACGATCACCGGGTTGATGCTCGACATTTCGGCAAACACAGGGATCGGCTGCGCACGTGCCGCAGCCATGTCGCACAAGGCACGCCCGCCCTTGAGCGAACCCGTGAAGCCTACGGCCTGGATCGCCGGGTGCTTGACCAGCGCTTCACCGACGCCACCGCCGAAGATCATATTGAACACGCCGGCCGGCATCTCGGTGCTTTCGGCCGCCCGAATGATCGCATCGGCCACCCGCTCGGCGGTCGCCATATGCCCACTGTGGGCCTTGAAGACGACCGGGCAGCCCGCCGCCAGTGCGGCTGCGGTGTCGCCGCCGGCCGTGGAAAAGGCCAGGGGAAAGTTGCTCGCGCCGAACACCGCAACCGGCCCGAGGCCGATACGGTATTGGCGCAAATCCGGGCGAGGCATCGGCTGGCGATCCGGCAGCGCCTTGTCGATACGCGCGCCGTAGAAATCACCGCGACGCAGCACGGTCGCGAACAGGCGCATCTGGCCGCTGGTGCGCCCACGCTCGCCCTTGATACGCGCAGCCGGCAGCGCGGTTTCGCGGCAGACCAGCTCGACAAAGTCATCGCCCAACGCGTCCAGCTCATCGGCCACCGCGTCCAGGAACTGCGCGCGACGCGCCGCACTCATGGCACGGTACGCAGGGTAAGCCTGCGCGGCAGCCTTGGCGGCGGCGTCGACTTCTTCCGGGGTAGCCTGGTAGAAATCCTGGGGCAAGGCTTCGCCAGTGGCGGCGTCGACGCTTTGCAGTTTGACGCTGCCGTTGGCGCTGCGCTGGCCGCCGATGTAGTTGTGGCCGAGGAACTGGGTCATGGGGTTCTCCATTAAAGGGTGATGACGTGGCCGGGTTCGAATGCCGCATCGCTGCTGCCGACGCTGTTGATCAATGGCGCGCCGAACTCGGCTTGGCTGATCTCGAACACATCGCCCGGTTGAGTACGTATACCGTCGGCGAATGACAAGGTGGCGGTGCCGAAAAAGTGGACGTGCACATCGCCGGGCTTGAGGAACTGGCGGTATTTGAAGTGGTGATACTCGAGGTTTTCCAGGCTGTGGCACATATTGGCCTCGCCGCTGAGGAATTCGTTCCGCCAGATTTCCTTGCCGTTACGCAGGAGGCGGCTGGTGCCCGCCAGGTGCTGGGGCAACTCGCCCACGCGCAGCTCCGGGCCGTAGCTGCAACTGCGCAGTTTGGAATGGGCCAGGTACAGGTAATTCTTGCGCTCCATGATGTGGTCGGAGAACTCGTTGCCCACCGCGAAGCCCACACGGTAGAGCTTGCTGTCCGGGCCGATCACGTACAGGCCGCCGATCTCCGGTTCTTCGCCGGCATCTTCGGCAAACGGTGGCACCGGGAAGGCGGCGCCTGGACGCACGACGATGCTGCCGTCACCTTTATAGAACCACTCCGGTTGCACGCCCGCCTGACCCGCTGCTGGCTTGCCGCCCTCCACGCCCCATTTGAAGATGCGCATGGTGTCGGTCAGTGCAGTGTCATCGCCGGCCTGGTGCATTTTGTCCCGCGCCGAGGCGCTGCCCAGGTGGGTCAGGCCGGTACCGCTGATCAACATGTGCGCCGGGTCCGGGTGGTCCAGCGGCGGCAGGATCTTCAGCTCGGCCAGCAGTGCGGCGTAGTCGTGGCTATCGCCCAGACCGAGGCTGTTCACCTGTTGTGCCAGGCCGACGCCCGCTTCGATGGCGGCCAGGGCCAATTCGCGCACACTGCGCGCCGTCTGGACTTCGCGCAGGCTGTCGCCCTCTACAACGCCGACCCGACGCTCGCCATTGCTTAATTCGAACTGAACTAAACGCATGAAACTTCTCCCAGATTAAGTACGTGTGGCGCCACGAGCGCTGGCGGCGAATTGATCGGCGGGCAGTGCGTGCTTGCGCTCCAGCACGCGGTAGACCACGCCGGTCAAGACCAGCCCGAACACCATGACCCCGGACAGGAAGTACAAGCCCGAGGCGAGGTTGCCGGTGTATTCCTTGAGCGCACCGATCACGAACGGACCGATATAGCCGCCGAGGTTGCCCACCGAGTTGATCAATGCAATGCCCGCCGCCGCACTGGCGCCGGCAAAAAACCGACCCGGCAAGGTCCAGAACACCGCCGTGCAAGAAAACATCGCGAACGCCGCCAGGCACAGCGCCGTCATTTGCAGCAGCGGCACGCTCAGCCATGCGCTGAAGAACAGGCCGATGGCACCGAGTACATAGAGCACCGCCAGGTGGCCGTAGCGATCGTTCAAACGGTCGGAACTGCGCGGGATGATCAGCAGGCCGATGATGCCGAAGATATACGGCACGGCGGAGATGAAGCCGGTGGTCAAATCACTGCCGCCGAACTGTTTGATCAACGTCGGCAACCACAGGCCCAGGCCATAAATGCTCAGGGTCACCGGCAGGTAGAACAGCGCCAGCAGCAACACCCGCTTGTCTTTCAAGGCATGCAGTGGGTTGCCGTGACGGGTCTGGCCGTAGGCTTGCAAGTCTTTGTTCAACTCGCCGGCGAGCCAGGCTTTTTCCTCGTCGTTCATCCATTTGACGTGCTTGGGGCCGTCCGGCAGGTAGCGCAGCACCGGCCAGGTGAGCAGGATCGCCGGGCTGCCGATCACGATAAACAGCCACTGCCAGCCGTGCAGACCAAGGATGCCGTCCATGCCTAGCAGCCCGCCGGATACCGGGCCGGTGATCATCATTGCGATGGGTTGCGACAGGATAAACAGCCCGAGGATCTTGCCGCGATGGCGCACCGGGAACCATTGGGTGATGTAGTAGAGAACGCCCGGAAAGAACCCCGCTTCCGCCGCGCCAAGCAGAAAGCGCATCACATAGAAGCTGTGTGGACCCTGCACAAAGGCCATGCCGATGGTGATGGCGCCCCAGGTGATCATGATCCGCGCGAACCAACGCCGTGCGCCGAAGCGGTCGAGCATCAGGTTGCTGGGGATCTCGAAAAGGAAGTAGCCAATGAAGAACAACCCCGCGCCCAGGCCATAGGCCGCATCGCCGATGCCGACGTCGGCGCCCATGTGCAGCTTGGCAAAACCCACGGCGGAGCGGTCCACGTAGGCGATCAGGTACAGCAGGATCAGGAAGGGAATCAGTTTCAGCGTGATGCGCCGAATAAGCCGCAGTTCCTGGCTCATGGGGTCGATCTCCGATTGTTGTTTTTATAGAAGCTCGGGGGACGCCTCTCGCGAAAATCCGCCAGGGTCATACCTCAGTTAAGCCAGACTATATAGTATGACTATTTACAAAACAACTCTTCCAAAGCATCGATTTTGCGCTTATGTTTAGGCGCAGATAGAACATATAGTCATACAATAAGAGAATCGATCATGTCTGATAAAAAGCCCGGCCTACGCTCCGCCCAGTGGTTTGGTACTGCCGACAAAAACGGTTTTATGTACCGCAGCTGGATGAAGAACCAGGGCATTGCCGACCATCAGTTCCATGGCAAGCCAATCATCGGCATCTGCAACACGTGGTCGGAGCTGACGCCGTGCAACGCGCATTTCCGCCAGATCGCCGACCACGTTAAACGCGGCGTGATTGAGGCCGGTGGCTTCCCCGTGGAATTCCCGGTGTTCTCCAACGGTGAATCGAACCTGCGCCCTACCGCCATGCTCACCCGCAACCTGGCGAGCATGGACGTGGAAGAAGCCATTCGCGGCAACCCGATTGACGGTGTGGTGCTGCTGACCGGCTGCGACAAGACCACCCCGGCCCTGCTGATGGGCGCCGCCAGTTGTGACGTGCCGGCCATCGTGGTCACCGGTGGGCCGATGCTCAACGGCAAGCACAAGGGCCAGGACATCGGCTCGGGCACCGTGGTGTGGCAGCTCAGTGAACAGGTCAAGGCCGGCACCATCACGCTGGATGATTTCCTCGCGGCCGAGGGCGGCATGTCGCGTTCGGCAGGCACCTGCAACACCATGGGCACCGCGTCGACCATGGCCTGTATGGCCGAGGCACTCGGTACTTCGCTGCCCCACAACGCGGCAATCCCGGCGGTGGATGCGCGGCGTTATGTATTGGCGCATATGTCGGGCATGCGCGCCGTGGAGATGGTGCGCGAAGACTTGAAACTGTCGAAGATCCTCACCAAAGAGGCGTTTGAAAACGCAATCCGCGTGAACGCCGCCATCGGTGGTTCGACCAACGCCGTGATTCACTTGAAAGCCATCGCCGGGCGCATTGGCGTTGAATTGGACCTGGACGACTGGACCCGCATCGGTCGTGGCATGCCGACCATCGTCGACCTGCAACCGTCCGGGCGCTTCCTGATGGAAGAGTTCTACTACGCCGGTGGCCTGCCCGCCGTGCTGCGTCGCCTCGGTGAAGCCAACCTGATCCCGCACCCGAACGCCCTGACCGTCAACGGCAAGACCCTGGGCGAGAACACCAAGGACTCGCCGATCTACGGCCAGGACGAGGTGATCCGTACCCTCGACAATCCGATCCGCGCCGACGGTGGCATCTGCGTGCTGCGCGGCAACCTGGCGCCATTGGGCGCGGTGCTCAAGCCTTCGGCGGCCAGCGCCGAGCTGATGCAGCATCGCGGCCGTGCGGTGGTGTTCGAGAACTTCGACATGTACAAGGCGCGCATCAACGACCCGGAACTGGACGTGGACGCCAACTCGATCCTGGTCATGAAAAACTGCGGCCCCAAGGGTTACCCAGGCATGGCCGAAGTCGGCAACATGGGCCTGCCGGCCAAGCTGCTGGCCCAGGGTGTGACGGATATGGTGCGAATTTCCGACGCGCGCATGAGCGGCACGGCCTACGGCACGGTGGTGTTGCACGTGGCCCCGGAAGCCGCTGCCGGCGGACCGTTGGCCACCGTGAAGGAAGGCGACTGGATCGAACTCGACTGCGCCAATGGCCGTTTGCACCTGGACATCCCCGACGCAGAACTGGCGGCGCGCATGGCAGACCTTGCGCCACCTGAAAAGCTTATCGTCGGCGGCTACCGGCAGTTGTACATCGACCATGTGCTGCAGGCCGACCAGGGTTGCGACTTTGACTTCCTGGTGGGTTGCCGTGGGGCTGAAGTCCCCCGGCATTCCCACTAATTGGGATGCTATGATGCCGCGAATTTAAGTCAGAGCATCCCTGTCGTTATGGATCACCAGCCGCCCAAGCCGCGCAAGAGCCAGCATGCCCAGATCGTTCAGGACTTGGGCATGCACATCGTTTCCGGTCGCTTCAAGCCCGAAGAACGGCTGCCCATGGAGGCCACGCTCTGCGAGGAGTACAAGGTCAGTCGCTCGGTATTGCGCGAAGCGACCCGGGTGCTCAGCGCCAAGGGCCTGGTGTATTCCAAGCCGCGCGTGGGCGCGGTGGTGCGGCCGCGCTTGAAATGGCACCTGCTCGACCCGGACGTGTTGTCCTGGTTGATGCAGTCCACGCCCCACAGTGAATTCTTCAATACCTTGGCCGGTGTGCGGCGCATCCTCGAACCGGAAATTGCCGCCATGGCCGCAACCACCGCCACCGATGACGACATCGCCACCATCGAAAAAGCCTACCAAGGCATGGAAACCGCGCAGACTCACGAACAGCTGTTGCAGGCCGACCTGGACTTCCACCGCGCCATTGCCGACGCCACCCGCAACGACCTGCTGGCCTACATGTGCAACATGCTGTCGCTGCCATTGCGCGAGTCGATCAACATCACCAACCAGCGCCCGGATATCCAGGGCCTGAGCCTGCCCCGGCACAAGGCGATCCTTACCGCGATCCAGAACCGCGACGCCCTTGGGGCGCGGCATGCGTCGCTGGTGCAGTTGGATGACACGCGAGTGGCGTTGGATACGGTGATGAATGTGCTCACGCCGCTTTAATGTGGGAGCTGGCTTGCCTGCTCCCACCGGGATAGGGTCCCGCTACTACAGGGTGTAGGAGATCCCCACCTGCACCGTGCGCGGCTCGCCGGGGTAGGCATAGAAGTTCAGGAACGAGCCCTCTTCGTACTCACGGTTAAACAGGTTCTTCACATCCAGGTTCAGCCGCACGTTTTCGTTGACCTTGTAGTAACCGAGCAGGTCGACCACCGTGTAAGCGTCCATGGTGAACGTGGAGTTGTTGGTCTGCCCGGCACGATCAGCCACGTACTTTCCACCGGCGCCAAGGCCCAGGCCCTTGAGTGCGCCGTCCTGGAACTCATACACGTTGAGCAGGCTGAAGCTGTTGCGCGGGATGTTGGCCAGACGCGTTCCGGTACGCACTGTCGTGTCCTTGGTGACGGCGGCATCCACGTAGGCATAGCCGCCGATCATCCGCCACTCGGGCGTCAGGTTGCCGGCCACGTTCAGGTCGAAGCCGCGGCTGCGCACCTGACCGGTCGCGACGTTGAAAGCGGAGTCGAGCGGGTCGACACCTTGGACGTTTTTCTTTTCGATCTGGTAGATCGCCGCGTCGACGCTCAGCTGTTTATCCAGCGCTTCCCATTTCACGCCCATCTCATAGGACTTGCCCTTCTCCGGCTCGAACCCGCCACCCTGGCGGCTGGCGCCAGTGTTCGGCTTGAAGGAGCGGGCGGCATCAGCGTAGATCGCGACGGTGTCGGTGAGGTCGTACATCACGCCGACGCGCGGGGTGACAGCATTATCGGCGGCGTTCCAGTCGCGCACGCCGGTTACGTAGGATTCGTACTTGTGCTCGAACCGCTCAAAGCGCGCGCCCGCGAGGACTTTCAAACGGTCGGTCAATGCCACCTGGTCCTGGACGAATGCGGCGTAAGTCTTGAGGTTTTCTTTATCGTGGGTCGGCGTGCGCGTCAGCGCCGGACGCGGCTGGCCATAGACCGGGTTGAAGATATCGATCGGGAACGCAGCACTGGAACGCTGGATGATCGACTTGTAGTCGTAATCTTCGTATTCGATACCGGTGAGCAAGGTGTGCTCCAGCCCCCCGGTGGAGAAGTGCCCGGTCAGGTTGAGCTGGTAGTCCTTGTCGGTCCAGTCCAGCTTGCGGTAGTTGAAGTTGCGCTGCAGGGTGCGGCCGTCGGCCCCGAGGCTGCTGGCGTTGTTTGCCTCCACGCCATTGCCCTTCATCGTGCCGTCCAACCACTGGAACCCTCCGCCCAGAGTCCAGTTGTCGTTGAGCATATGCTCGAAACGCAACTGCGCCATGTTGTTATCGTTGTGCAGGTTGCCGGCGTATTTTTCGCCCCAGAAGGTGTCGCGCGACGGCGTGCCGCGCTGGTTGGCAAAGCGCGTCAGGCCGCGATCCAGCGGGTGGTTGTTGCGTATGAAGTCGCCTTCGAAGATCACCTTGGTTTCGTCGGTGGCTTGCCAGGTCAGCACCGGGGCCACACCGTAGCGTTCGGTGGAGACGTGGTCGCGGAAGGTGTCGCCGCCCTCGCCCACCACGTTCAGGCGATAAGCCAGGCGGCCCTCCTCATCCAGCGGGCCGGAGGCATCCAGGGTGCCGCGCTTCATGCCTTGATCATCCAACTGGCTGCCCAATGTGACCGTGCGCTCGGCCAGGGGCTGCTTGGACACCACGTTGAAGGTACCGCCGGGATCGCCACGGCCGTAGAGCATGGTGGCCGGGCCACGCAGCACTTCAAGGCGTTCGATCGTGTTGGCATCAGGCATGGCCGGGTAGCCGCGGTTTACAGGAAAGCCGTTGCGATAGAACTCGCCAGTGGTAAAGCCGCGCACGGTAAAAGTGGTCAGGCCCTGCCCGCCGAAGTTGTTGGCGCGGCCGACACCACCGGCGTAGTCCAGCGCTTCCTGCAAACGGGTGGCGCCGATGTCCTCGACCACATCTTTGGACACCACGGTGATGGACTGCGGCGTTTCATGAATCGAGGTATCGGTGCGCGTTGCACTCGCTGACCGTGTGGCGTGGTAGCCCTTGACCGGCCCCTGAGCCGTCTCGTAGTCCGCCTGTCCCGTGACATTGGTGGCTTGCAGCTCAAGACTGGCCTTGTCGGCAGAGACAACCTCTGCCCAGGTAAAAGGCGAAAAAGCTTGAAGCACACAGAGGGAAATCAGGGTACGACGCATGAATGTTGCACCTAGTGAATGAGCCAGATGGGACGGCAAACCTGCCAAGAATTCGACGCGCATGGTATATCAAAGAATTCTCGTTTGATATCTATTCTCATTCGTTATTTTTTGCGTATCCATTTTGTATCAATGCCGAGACAAAAAAAGCCACTCAATTGAGTGGCCTATAGACTGCCTGGCTTACCTTAGCGATAGCGCTCCAGCCAATGGGCGTAAGGCGCCGGCAACGTCCAGGAGGATTTCTCCACGCCCAGTTCCTTGGCCGCAAAGTAGGCCCAATGCGGGTCAGCCAGGTGCGCACGACCGACCGAGACCAGGTCCAGGTGCCCAGACTGCAACGCGCCTTCTGCCAGTTGCGGCGTGCCAAAGCCCCAGGCCGAGGTCACCGGGATGCCCGCTTCGCGGCGCACGCGCTCGGCGATCGGGCCCATGAAGGCCGGGCCCCACGGAATATGGGTGTCGGGGATGGTAAAACCGACGCTGACGCTCAGCAGGTCCAGGCCGCCAGCCTTGAAGTTGCGGGCCAGTTCGATGGATTCGGTAAGGGTCTGCTCGTCACGGCCGTCGTATTCGATCACGCCAAAACGCGCGGTCAGGGGCAGGTTCTCTGGCCAGACTTCGCGCACGGCGGCCAGGGTTTCCAGGAGGAAGCGGCTGCGGTTGTCAAAGCTGCCGCCGTAGGCGTCGGTGCGCTGGTTGGAATGCTCGGAGAAGAAGCTCTGGCCCAGGTAACCATGGGCGAAGTGCAGTTCGATCCACTCGAAGCCGGCGTCACGGGCCCGGCGGGCGGCGTCGACGAAGTCCTGCTTGACCCGAGCGATGTCGTCCAGGGTCATGGCGCGTGGCACTTGCGGCAGGTTGGCACCGAAGGCGATCGCCGACGGTGCGATGGTTTCCCAGCTGCGCGCATCGGAAGCCGGCATGTGGTCGTCACCTTCCCACGGGCGGTTGGCGCTGGCTTTGCGGCCGGCGTGGCCGATCTGGATGCCTGGCACCGAGCCGGCGGCCTTGATGGCCTTGACCATGGGCACGAACGCTTCAGCGTGGGCGTCACTCCAGATACCGGCGCAACCTGGGGTGATACGCCCCTCAGGCGCTACAGCGGTGGCTTCGACCACCAGCAACCCGGCGCCGCCACGCGCCATACTGGCCAGATGCACGAGGTGCCAGTCGTTGACGATGCCATCATCGGCCATGTATTGGCACATTGGCGGGATGGCGATGCGATTGCGCAGGGTGACGTCTTTGAGTTTGAACGGTTCGAACAAAGCGGGCATTGAGAACTCCGGGAGCGAGTGGATGATTCGATAGTTCGATGGTAATCGAACTATAGTATTCGATGATACCCCCCTGTTATGATTCGTTTCATGCGAGCCTTTAAACACCCTCCTCTTGAAGACCTGACCCTCGAGCGCCTGCTGTACGCGCTGAGTGACCCGGTGCGCCTGGAAATCGTGCGCTGCCTGGCCGGTGTGCCCGAAGCCACCTGCGGCGAACTGGACGGCGGGCGTCCCAAGTCGAGCATGTCCCATCATTTCCGCGTGTTGCGCGATGCCGGGCTGGTGCAGACTCGCAGTGCCGGCACCACTCATCTGAATTCGTTGCGCGGCGATCTGCTTGATGAGCGGTTCCCGGGATTGCTGCAAACCATTCTTGCGCAGCGGTAAAACGCGGCTCAGTCCAGCAGCGCGATCAACCGCGGCTCAATGGACGTCTCCAGCACCTCCAGCAACGCCAACGTCACCGGCAACTTGAAGCGCCGCCGCCCTGCGCTGCCGGGGTTCACATACAACGTTGCGCCGCGCCACTCGATCAGCGGCTTGTGCGAATGGCCGGTGATCACCAACCGCGTGTGTGAATCGAGTAACCCCGTTACATCGGCGATGTCATGCACCAACAGCGCCTTCCAGCCGTTCACATCAATCGTCAGATGATCGGGCACCGACTGCGCCCATGCAGCATCCTGATCTTTATTGCCGCGCACCACGTGAAGCGGTGCGATCAGCGCCAATTGATCGAGAATATCCAGGCTGCCGATATCTCCGGCATGGATGATCTGTTCACAGCCCTGCAATGCTGCGACGGCCTCTGGCCGCAGTAAGCCGTGGGTATCGGAAATCACGCCGATTTTCATAAGTGCTCCGGAGCAGTGTTGATACCTATGTAACTTAAACGATTCAGGTGCGGGGCGAACCTTCCCCGCCGACGGGCGTCCGAGTTAGGCACTGTTGCTTACTGCTCGCCCCGAGGTCCGCGTTTGAAAGCCGCCATTCTCAAAAAGTACCGACTGATCATCAAGACCATGGGCTACGTAGGCTGGGCCCTGTTCTGGCTGTTGCTGTGGGACGTCGCCGTCACCGTCGACTTCATGTTGTTTCTCACCTACAAGATCAATCTGCCGCTGATGCCCCTGACCCTGCTGGGTTCGGCGCTGGTGGTGCTGATCAGTTTCCGTAACAGCAGCGCCTACAACCGCTGGTGGGAAGCCCGCACCTTGTGGGGTGCAATGGTCAACAACTCGCGCAGCTTTGCCCGCCAGGTATTGACCCTGCTCGATGATCCCGCCGGCGAAGTGAACCCGGTCAAGGCCACCCTGCTGCGCCGCCATGTGGCCTATGTGAATTGCCTGGCCGCGCACCTCAAGGGCCAGCCGTGTCCCGCGGAAGTCCGGGCGTTTATCCCCGGCGATGAGTTTGCGCGCAACGGCACCACCAACAACTTTGCCAACGACATCCTCACCGGCTCCGCCGCGCTGCTGGCCAAGGAATACAAGGTCGGTCACCTGGACAGCATCCGCCTGGCGCGGCTGGAGTCGACGCTGGTGGATTTGTCCAACGCCCAAGGTGGCATGGAGCGAATCGCCAACACGCCGCTGCCCTACCCTTACGTGTACTTCCCGCGATTGTTTATTTCGCTGTTCTGCCTGATCGTGCCGGTGGGCCTGGTGGAATCCCTGGGGTGGTTCACCCCGCTGGCCTCGACGGTGGTGGGCTTCATGCTGCTGGCTATCGAGCGCATCGGTACCGACCTGCAAAGCCCGTTCAACTCCAGCGAACATCAGATCCAGATGGACACCATCTGCGAAACCATCGAAAAAAACCTGCAGTCGATGCAGCGTGATGCGCTGGGTGGCGAGCGCATCGGTTAAACACGCCCTTCGACCTCAAGTACGTGCCCCCTCAGTCGATATACAGGGGGTACGCATGGGCCACACCCCCCCGTCATAACAACACATGCGACGCTCGACGCTACTGTTTTCTCCTTGCCAAAATTATAAATACCCGCGGGTGAAGTCATGAATATCAAGCAAAAGCTGACCTGGGCGTTTGCCGCCATCGCGTGCGTCCCGGTCGTTTTGGTCGCTGTGTTGGTTGTAATGAATCTGCGCGAGGGGGCCCTGGCCAATTTCCTCGACAGCAGCGGCCGCGAGATCCGCCAGATCGACAATGGCATGAAGCAGTTCTTCGACGGTATCAGCCAGAACGTCGATTTTGTGGCCAAGGACCCGCGCGTTGTCGCGGCCAAGGACCTCAAGAGCTACGCCGGTGCCGACGCTGCACAACTGCCGCTGACCCCGACAAACAAAGCACTACTGGAGATTTTCGACCAGTTTGCCAAGAGCCATCCGAGCACCGCCTACCTGTCCCTGGGTTTGAAGGACGGCGGCTACGCCAGTTGGCCCGACGACACCAAACTGAATAACTACGACCCGCGCGTACGCCCCTGGTACCAGGCGGCCATCGCCGCGCCGGGCGCCACTGTGCGTACCGGCGCCTATTACTGGGCGCCGGACGATGTGGTGCTGATCGGCACCGTGCACACCGTCGCCGACGCCACGGGCAACATCCTGGGCGTGGTCGGCCTGGACGTATCGCTCAAGCAACTCACCGAACTGGTGCGCAACATCAAGCTCGGTGACAGCGGCTACCTGATGCTGGTGGAAGGCAACGGCAACGTGCTGGTCGACCCCAGCGATGCCAAGCACAACTTCAAACCCCTGGCCGACTTGGGCCCCAACTATGCCGAACTGGCCAAGCGCAGCGACGGCGTGACCCAAATAGACATCGATGGCGTGGCTTACATGGCCAACGTTGTCAGCTCCAAAGACTTGGGCTGGCGCTTTATCGGCCTGATCAAGCGTGATGAAGTGATGGCCGGCGCCACCCGCCTGACGTGGCTAATTGGGGCCATCGCGGCGATATTGGCATTGGTGTTCGCGATTGTCGGCGCCAGTTTCGCCAGCGTGATCGTGCGCCCGATTCGCGGCGTGGCCGACGGCCTGCAGGAAATCGCCGAAGGAGAAGGCGACCTGACCCGTCAGCTCAAAGTACAAGGCAAGGACGAAACCGCCAGTTTGGCCGGTTGGTTCAACCAGTTCCTCAGCATGATCGCCCAGTTGGTGCAGCGCATTGGCAATGCTTCTTCCGACCTGCAGACCGCCGCCGCCGACACCAGCGAAGTCGCCAACAACATGAACCAGGCGGCCGGCCGTCAACGTGAAGCCGTGGAACTGGTGAGCACCGCATTCAACGAAATGGTAGCCACTGCCAACGAAGTCGCCCGCTCCTGCAGCGCTGCCGCCACCAGTGCCGACGAAGGCTACCGCGACGTGCACAACGGCCAACAGCACATTGGCGAAGCCACCGGCAGCGTGCTCAAGTTGAGCGAAGACCTGCAAAAGTCCACCCAGACCATGCAATTGCTGGAGCAGGACAGTAAAAACATCAACACCATCCTCGACACCATCCGTTCGATTGCCGAACAGACCAACTTGCTGGCGCTCAACGCGGCCATTGAAGCCGCGCGTGCCGGTGACCAGGGCCGAGGTTTTGCGGTAGTTGCCGACGAAGTCCGCGCCCTCGCCCGCCGCACCGCCGACTCCACCGGCGAAATCGACAGCCTGCTCGGCAACCTCGCCCGCCGCACCCAGGAAGTGACGCAGCAGATGCAAGGCAGCCTGCTGGTGTCTCACACCAGCGTGGAACGCATCCAGCAGGCCCGCGACAGCTTTGACAAGATCCGGGGCTCGGTCGACTCGATCCGCGACCAAAATACCCAGATCGCCACGGCCGCCGAAGAGCAGCACCAGGTGGCCGAAGAGATCAACCGGCATATCGCGCAGATCCATGCCGATGCGCAACTGGTCGAAGAGTTTGCCCACTCAGCGCAGACCGGGTCAGGCCGGCTGACGGATATCTCGGGCCAGCTCAAAGGGTTGGTGGGTCGGTTCAAGTTCTAACCTGACGCGCTACCCGTTCAGCGCGCGAGTGTGGTGAGCGGGCTTGCCCCGCTCACCACACTCGCGCCGCCGCCAAACGCGACATTTAGCCTCAACCCATCATCGCACCCCCTGCAATAGTCTATTGCAGGACTCCAATGTACTAACCAGTTACTTATGTTGCTAAAATCGCGTCTTTGCCCTCTCACATTCGAGTCCTTTCGACATGAAACGAGCATCGCGCGCCGCTGGCGCCTCTAAATTTTTACTGCTGGGCCTGGGCGTAATCATCGCCCTGCTCGGCCTCGCGCTGGCCATCGGCGGCCTCAAACTGGTCAGCCTGGGAGGTTCCTGGTACTTCCTGGTCGGCGGCCTGGCCATGGCGATTGCCGGCTTGATGATCGCCCGGCGTAAACCGGCGGGCGCGTGGCTGTTTGCGGCTTTCCTGGTCGGCACGGCCATCTGGGCGGTGGCGGATGTGGGGCTGGTGTTCTGGCCGCTGTTCTCGCGTGTATTCATGTTTGCGGCCATCGGCATGGTGGTAGCGCTGGTCTACCCGCTGCTCGTCAATAAGCCTGCACGCGGTGCCTATGGCGTCGCCGCAGTATTGGCGATCGGCGTGGCCGTGGCGGCGGGCAATATGTTTGTCGCCCACCCAAGCGTGGCCCCGACCGGTACCGGCCCTGGCATCACGCCGGTAGCCCCCGCCGATGCTCAGAAAGACTGGGCGCACTACGGCAACACCGAAGGCGGCAGCCGCTTCGCCGCGCTGGACCAGATCAACCGTGACACCGTCAACCAGCTCAAAGTGGCGTGGACCTACCACACCGGCGACGTGGCAATCAGCGACGGCAACGGTGCCGAAGACCAACTGACGCCCTTGCAGATCGGCAACAAAGTCTTCATCTGCACGCCGCACAATAACCTGATCGCCCTCGACGCCGACACCGGCAAAGAACTGTGGAAGAACGAGGTCAACGCCAAATCGGCGGTGTGGCAGCGCTGCCGCGGCATGGCGTATTTCGACGTCACTGCGCCGATTGCCCAGCCGACCCAACCGAACAGCTCGCCGATCATCGCCGCCAGCGTTCCTGCCGGCGCGCAGTGCCAGCGTCGCTTGCTGACCAACACCATCGACGCCCGCCTGATCGCGGTAGATGCCGACACCGGCAAATTCTGCGAAGACTTCGGCACCCACGGCCAAGTCGACTTGAAAGCCGGCCTGGGTAACGTGCCGGACAGCTACTACCAACTGTCCTCCGCGCCGTTGATCGCCGGTACCACTGTGGTGGTGGGTGGCCGCGTGGCCGACAACGTACAGGCTGACATGCCGGGCGGCGTGATCCGTGGTTTCGACGTGATCACCGGCCAGATGCGCTGGGCTTTCGACCCCGGCAATCCGCAAGACAAGCAGGCCCCGGCCGACGGCAGCACCTATGTGCGCAGCACCCCGAACAGCTGGGCACCGATGTCCTATGACCCGCTGATGAACACGGTTTTCCTGCCAACGGGCAGTTCGTCCACCGACATCTATGGTGTGGAGCGCACCGAGCTTAACCATAAATACGGCGCTTCGGTATTGGCGCTGGACGCCTCCACCGGCGCGGAAAAATGGGTCTACCAGACCGTCCACAATGACCTGTGGGACTTCGACCTGCCGATGCAGCCAAGCCTGATCGACTTCACCCCGCCGGGCAGCGACAAGGCTGTGCCAGCGGTGGTGATCGGCACCAAGGCCGGGCAGATCTACGTGCTCGACCGCGCCACCGGCAAGCCACTGACCGAGGTTAAAGAAGTACCGGTCAAGGCCGCCAACATCCCCAACGAACCCTACTCGCCCACCCAGCCAAAATCGGTCGGCATGCCGCAGATCGGCGCACAAACCCTGACCGAATCGGACATGTGGGGTGCCACGCCCTTCGACCAGTTGCTGTGCCGCATCGACTTCAAAGGCATGCGCTACGACGGCCTGTACACCGCGCCAGGCACCGATAAATCCTTGAGTTTCCCAGGTTCGCTCGGCGGCATGAACTGGGGCAGTATTTCCACCGACCCGGTACACGGCTTTATCTTCGTCAACGACATGCGCCTGGGCCTGTGGATCCAGATGGTGCCGTCGCAGAACAAGGCGCTGGCCGCGTCCGGTGGCGAAGCGCTGAACACTGGGATGGGCGCCGTGCCGCTCAAGGGCACGCCGTATGCAGTGAACAAAAACCGCTTCCTGTCGGTGGCTGGCATTCCGTGCCAGGCGCCGCCCTTCGGCACCCTGACCGCGATCGACATGAAGACCCAGAAAGTCGCCTGGCAAGTGCCGGTCGGCACCGTGGAAGACACCGGCCCGCTGGGCATCCGCATGCACCTGCCGATCAAGATCGGCTTGCCGACCCTTGGCGGCACCCTGTCGACCCAGGGCGGCCTGATCTTTATCGCCGGCACCCAGGACTTCTACCTGCGCGCCTTCAACAGCGGCAACGGTGAGGAAATCTGGAAAGCCCGCCTGCCGGTAGGCAGCCAGGGTGGGCCGATGACTTACGTTTCGCCGAAAACCGGCAAGCAATATGTGGTGGTCACCGCTGGCGGCGCACGCCAGTCCACCGACCGTGGCGACTACGTGATCGCTTACGCCCTGCCATAACCGCCTTTAAGCGCGGTGCTCTTTGCACCGCGCCGTCTGCTTTGGAAGAACCCGCATGACCCGCTCTTCTTATCTTTCCCTTGGGCGCCTGTTGCTCGGCCTGGCCTTTGGCGCCGCCCTGCCCGTTCAAGCCAGTGACACCACCCTGACCGGCGACTGGGGCGGCCTGCGCCGTGAACTCGACGAGCAAGGCATTCGCTTCACCGGCGACTACAGCGGCGAAACCGCCTACAACGCCCACGGCGGCCAACACCGCTCGGCGCGCTACTCGCAAAACCTCAAGCTCGGCGTGCAGTTCGACCTGGGCAAGCTCTACGGTTTCAACCATGGCGACCGCATCCAGGTCACCCTCAATGACCGTCGCGGCAACAGCGCTTCCGAAGACCTGGTGGGCAACCGCCTGCCGATCCAGGAAAATTACGGCGGCCTCTACACCCGCCTGACCGAGCTGAGCTACGAGCGCACCCTCTTCACCCCGGCACTGAACGTCAAGCTCGGCTACATGGCCATGGGCAATGACCTCGGCGGTCTGGACAGCGGCATTCTGTGCAACTTCATGAGCGCCGGTTTCTGCGGGCACCCGCTGAACATGTCCGGCGGCAGCGGCTGGAGCAACTACCCGAACGCGCGCCTGGGTGCGCGGGTGAAATACGACTTATCACCCTCCTGGCAATTGCGCGTCGCCGCGTTCAATGTGGACCCCGACAGCAACGGCGATTCCAGCCGCGCCTGGCACTTGAGCCCCAAGCACACCACAGGTACCGTGGTGCCGATCGAACTGGTGTACAAACACGCTGGCACCCTGCCGGGCGAATACAAACTGGGCTATTACTACGACAGCTCCGATGTGAAACGCATTGGCAGTAACAAGGAGGTCAGCGGACGCGCCGGCCACTACCTGCTGATCGACCAGGCGGTGTGGGCGTCGGATTCATCCGCCGGCCGCGTGCTGCACGCCTTCGGCCAATACTCCGCTGCCAGCGAAGCGGCGTCGCCATTCAGCAAGTGGTACGGCGTGGGCGTGGTGCTGTACAAACCGTTCGAAGGCCGGCCACGTGACAGCCTGGCCCTGGGTTATGGCCGAGCCGTACCGAACCCGCGCAGCCGCGAGGTGCAGGAACTGGCCGCCTTCAACGCCGGCACGGATTATCCCAACCTGAACAATGCCGAGCAGTTGATCGAACTGAGCTATGGCTACCAGGCCACGCCATGGCTGACCCTGCGCCCGGATGTGCAATACATCATCGAGCCGGGAGCGTTTTCCGGCGACAACATCGACAACGCTTTGGTGCTGGGCCTGCAGGTCAAAGCGGTATTCTGACCCGGCTCAGTCGTCTGACGGCAACGCCCTGTTCGCCCGTTCGAGCGCAGTGATGCGCTCGACTTTCGCCCCGGAGCGCTCCGCTTCGAATTCCGACTCGAGAAACACTTTCACGATGCTCTTGGCCAGCTCGGGCCCGATCACCCGTGCACCGATCGACAGGATCTGCGCATCGTTGCTTTTGCGCGCCCGCTCGGCGGAATACGTGTCATGGGCTTGGGCCGCCCGCACCCCCTTGATCTTGTTGGCTGAAATCGCCATGCCGATACCCGTGCCGCAAATCAACACACCCAGGCGCTGCTCACCGGCACCGACCGCCATCGCTACAGCCGCCGCGATATCCGGATAGAGCACTGGGCTGGACGAATGGCAGCCAAAGTCCTCAACCTCATACCCCAGGTTTTCGATAAAACGCTTGAGCAACTCCTTGAGCTCGAAGCCCGCCTCGTCGCATCCGACGGCCACCGAAAACGTCGTTTGTGCACCCATCACTGTTTCTCCATTAGACCGATCAAATGATCACCCACTGAAATTATGCACGATCATTAGCCGGCGACTGACAGGGTACTGTCAAGGCTTATTTAAGTGAGAAAACAGTTTAAAACTGCCACACCACTGGAAGACATTGTACCGAGCCATTGACATAACCGGCTCAAGCAGTTTAAACATATGATCACTGTCCGATCATATGATCAGGTTACTGGACAAAATACCTAATAAGAAAATCAGCAAGAGGACACACCAATGGCAGCGCCATTACTGCTCCACGCTGAACACGTTTCCAAAGCCTACGCGGGGGTTCCGGCCCTGCGCGATGGGCGCCTCTCTCTGCGTGCCGGTAGCGTCCACGCCCTGTGCGGCGGCAATGGCGCCGGCAAATCGACTTTCCTCAGTATCTTGATGGGCATCACCGGGCGCGACGCCGGCAGCATCCTGCTCAACGGCCAGCCGGTGCAGTTCGACCGCCCCAGCGCGGCACTCGCCGCCGGCGTGGCGATGATCACCCAGGAGCTGGAACCGATTCCCTACATGACCGTCGCCGAGAACATCTGGCTGGGTCGCGAGCCGCGGCGCGCCGGCTGCATTGTCGACGGCAAGGCACTCAACCGGCGCACCCGCGAACTCCTGCAAAGCCTCGAATTCGACGTGGACGCCACCAGCCCGATGCACCGCCTGAGCGTGGCGCAGATCCAACTGGTGGAAATCGCCAAAGCCTTCAGTCATGACTGCCAGGTGATGATCATGGACGAGCCCACCTCGGCCATCGGCGAACACGAGGCGCAAACCCTGTTCAAGGCCATCCGACGCCTCACCGAGCGCGGTGCCGGCATCATTTATGTGTCTCACCGCCTCAGCGAACTGGCGCAGATCGCCGACGACTACAGCATCTTTCGCGACGGCGCCTTTGTCGAAAGCGGGCGCATGGCCGATATCGACCGCGCTCATCTGGTACGCGGTATCGTCGGCCAGGAGCTGCAGCGCATCGACCACAAAGTCGGCCGCGAATGCGCCGCCGCCACCTGCCTGGACGTCAACGGCCTGAGCCGCAACGGCGAATTCCAGGACATCAGCCTGCAACTGCGCCAAGGCGAAATCCTCGGTATCTATGGACTGATGGGCTCGGGCCGCAGTGAATTCCTCAACTGCCTGTATGGCCTCACCGTGCCCGACGCCGGCGGCGCCACCCTGCAAGGCCAACCCCTGCCCACTGGCACACCCGCTGCGACGATTCGCGCCGGCCTGTCACTGGTCACCGAAGACCGCAAAGACAGCGGCCTGGTGCTCAGCGCCAGCATCCTCGCGAATATCGCACTGTCGGCCTACAAGCAGCTGTCGAGCTGGTCGGTGATCAACGCGCGCAAGGAGCAAGCCCTGGCGCAAAGCATGGTCAAGCGCCTGCAGATCAAGGTCTCGTCCCTGGACCTGCCGGTGGAATCCATGAGCGGCGGCAACCAGCAAAAGGTGGTGCTCGCCAAATGCCTGTCGACCCAGCCGATCTGCTTGCTTTGCGATGAACCCACGCGCGGCATCGACGAGGGCGCCAAGCAGGAGATCTATCACCTGCTCGATGAATTTGTGCGTGCCGGCGGCGCGGCCATTGTGGTCTCGTCCGAAGCGCCGGAGCTGCTGCATCTAAGTGATCGCATCGCGGTATTCAAGGGCGGCCGCCTGGTGACCGTCAGCACCGACACCGCCCTCTCCCAGGAAGCCTTGTTGAGTCTTGCCTCATGAATAGCAAAGTCCTTGCTGCACCCGTGACCGCCGCGCCGCGCAATCGCCTGCGCATATCCCTGGACCGCTTCGGCCTGCCGCTGGTGTTTATCCTGTTGTGCGTGGTGATGGCGTTTTCCAGCGAATACTTCATGACGTGGCGCAACTGGATGGACATCCTGCGCCAGACCTCGATCAACGGCATCCTCGCCGTGGGCATGACCTACGTGATCCTGACGAAGGGCATCGACCTGTCGGTGGGTTCGATCCTGGCGTTTGCCGGCTTGTGCAGCGCGCTAGTCGCCACCCAGGGCTATGGCCTGCTGGCAGCGGTGAGTGCGGGGATGTTTGCCGGGGCCATGCTGGGTGTAGTCAATGGCTTTATGGTCGCCAACCTGTCGATCCCGCCGTTTGTCGCCACTCTTGGCATGCTCAGCGTGGCGCGGGGCATGACCTTTATTCTGAACGACGGCAGCCCCGTCACCGACCTGCCCGACAGCTTCCTCGCCCTGGGTATCGGCAAGCTCGGGCCTATTGGCGTGCCGATTATTATCTTTGCCGTGGTCGCGCTGATTTTCTGGATGGTGCTGCGCTACACCACCTACGGCCGCTACGTATACGCCGTGGGCGGCAATGAAAAAAGCGCACGCACCTCCGGCATCGGCGTGCGCAAGGTGACGTTCTCGGTGTATGTGATTTCCGGCCTGCTGGCGGGCCTTGCGGGCGTGGTACTGGCCGCGCGCACCACATCGGCCCTGCCCCAGGCAGGCGTTTCCTACGAGCTGGATGCGATTGCCGCCGTGGTGATCGGCGGTACCAGCCTGTCGGGCGGCAGCGGCAGCATTGTCGGCACGCTGTTCGGCGCGCTGCTGATCGGCGTGATCAACAACGGCTTGAACCTGCTCGGGGTGTCGTCGTATTACCAACAAGTGGCCAAGGGGTTGATCATCGTGCTCGCAGTGTTGATCGATGTCTGGCGCAAGAAAAAACGCTAAGTGGAGTGTGTGCAATGTCCAATTTCTGGAACCAGGCGTTTGACCTCACCGGCCGTTGCGCCGTGATCACCGGCGGCGCGGCCGGTATCGGCCTGGCCTGTGCCAATTTATTGGTGGAACGCGGTGCCAGGGTGGCCCTGCTGGATCGCGACCCGGCGGTGGTGGACGTCGCCGCCAGCCTCGGCGCCGGCCACCTGGGCCTGGTGGCCGACCTGCGCCAGCTCGACTCGGTACACGCCGCCGTCGACCAGGCTGCCGCCGCGCTCGGGCGTATCGATTACCTGGTCAACAGCGCCGGCGTTGCGTTGCTGGACAAGGCGCTGGAGGTCAGCGAAAACGCCTGGGACACCACCCTCGATATCAACCTCAAGGCCAGCTTCTTCGTGGCCCAGGCCTGTGCCCGGCACATGATAGAAAGCGGCGGCGGGCGCATCGTCAACCTTGCTTCCCAGGCTGCAGTAATCGGGCTGGATCGCCATGTGGCCTACTGCGCCAGCAAGGCCGCCGTGGTCGGCATGACCAAGGTGTTAGCCATGGAATGGGCGCCCCACGGCATCAACGTCAACGCCGTGTCGCCAACCATCGTCGAAACCGCCCTGGGCAAGAAGGCCTGGGCCGGTGAACTGGGCGAGCGCGCCAAATTGCAGATCCCGGTGGGACGCTTCGCTCAGCCCGAAGAAATCGCCGGCCTGGTGCTCTACCTGGTCAGCGACGCAGCCAAGATGATCAACGGCGAGAACGTGGTGATCGACGGCGGCTACAGCATTCAGTAATCCGCTTGCTCACGAATAAGAATAAGGAAACAGCGCATGAATCGAGTGATAAACGACCCAGACCTGGTGGTCGAGGACATGCTCGCGGGCATTCTCGTGGCGCACCCGGAGCTGGTGCAGTACGAGAGCAACCCACGGGTCATCCGCCAACGTAAAACTTCACCGGCCGGCCAGGTGGGCATTGTCACCGGTGGCGGTTCGGGCCATGAGCCGGCGTTTCTCGGCTATGTCGGCCCTGGCTTGGTGGATGCGGTGGCGGTCGGCGAGATTTTCTCCTCACCCACCGCCAAAAGCTTCTTCGATGCCTTCCGCGCTGCGGACCAGGGCGCGGGCGTGGCCTGCCTGTACGGCAACTATGCCGGCGACAATATGAACGTGAAGCTGGCAATGAAAATGGCCGCCAGCAAAGAGATGAACATCCGCACCGTGGTCGCCAACGATGACGTGGCCTCTGCCCCTGCGGCGGATATCGCCAAGCGGCGCGGCGTGGCCGGTGAGATTTTCATGTGGAAGATCGGCGGAGCCGCCGCTGCGCAGGGCTACGACCTCGACGGCGTGATCCGCGTGACCCAGAAAGCCGTGGACCGGTGCCGCTCCATCGGCGTGGGCCTCACGCCCTGCACCATTGCGGCAGTCGGCAAACCCAACTTCCAGATCGAAGGCGGCATGATGGAACTGGGCATCGGCCACCACGGCGAACCCGGCATCGAAGTGGTGCCGGTGGAATCCGCGGCCGCGATGGCTAAACGCATGCTCGCACCGATCCTGGCCGACCGCGACTTCAGCGCAGACGACAGCGTCGTGGTGCTGGTCTCGGGCCTGGGCGCCACGCCGGTGATGGAGCTGTACATTTTCTACGCCGAGGTCGAGCAGCAACTGCGTGCCAACGGCCTGCGCATTCACCGCTGCTACGTAGGCAATTACTTCACGTCGCTGGAAATGATGGGCGTGACCCTGACCGTGCTCGGCCTCGATACCGAGCTGACCACCTTAATCGATCACCCCTGCCGCTCCATCGGCATGACACAGTCGGAGTGAAGCATGAGCGAGCATTTCCCCAGCAACACCGGTAGCGCCATCGTCACCAACCTGGTGTCGATCATCGTTGCCAACCGCGAATACCTCAGCGAAGTGGACGGCGCCATCGGCGACGGCGACCACGGTATCAACATGGCCAAGGGGTTCTCGCGCTGCGGCAAGACCCTCGAAGGGCGCGAACTGTCGCTGGCCGAGGCGCTGGACGAACTGACCCTGGCGCTGATGGAGGGCATCGGCGGCTCCATGGGCCCGCTCTACGGCAGCCTGTTTATCGGCATGGCCGACGAAGTGCGCGGCCGCGACAGCATTGATGCGGCGAGTTTCGCCAGGCTGCTGCGCGGTGGCCTCACGTCACTGCAAGACATCAGCGATGCAGGCGTGGGCGACAAATGCCTGATGGACACGCTGATCCCGGCCGTGGAGGCATTTGAACGGGCCGAAGCCAGCGGCGCTTCGTTTGCCGAAGCGTTGCGCCAGATGAAAAATGCGGCCTCCCAGGGCCGCGATTCAACCCGCGACCTGGTGGCGAAAATCGGCCGCGCCAGCCGCCTGGGGGAGCGCTCCCTCGGCGCACTGGATGCCGGCGCGGTGTCTTGCTGCCTGATCCTCACCAATCTCGCCGATTCGGTGGAGGCCCGGCTGGTAGCGTAATTGTGGGAGCGGGCTTGCCCGCGAAGGCGGTGTGTCAGTTGGCATAAATGCTGGCTGACCCATCGCTATCGCAGGCAAGCCAGCTCCCACATTGGGTTCTGCGCCTGGCCGGTCAACTGAGCACACCCCCCATCCTTGTGGGAGCGACGATCCGACGCGCCCGCCAAGGCTGCGCGCCCCTATGCACTTAACGGCGCGTCGCATCATCCAGGGCGAGGATCGTGTAGGCATTCGATACGGTCGTCGCCAGGGTGTTGATCACCCCGGAACGCAACGCGCCGAGGGTCGCCGCCGCCTTGGTGTTCTCGCTGGCAATCGCCACCACATCCGGAATACGCACCAGTTCCTGCACCGACAAGCCGATCACCCTGCCCTGCATGGCGTTGACCGCCGGCTGGCCGTGGATGTCGATGAAGTCGTAGCCCATCATGTCGCCCACCGTACCGGACACACGGGCCTGGGCAATTTCCTGGGGCGAGAACCAGCCCATGCGCACCATGTTGCTGTTCTCGCTCATGTCACCGATGCCAATCAAGGCGATATCGGCGCGGCGCGCTCGGTCGAGGGTCGAGCGTACGGTGTCGTTGTTGATCAGCACACTGCGCAGTTCCGGGTTGGCCACCAGGGCCGGTGCGTACAGGGTTTCGCTCTCGGCGCCGAAACGCAGGGCCAGGCGCCGGCAGATATGGTCGGGGTTCATGTATTCGCCAGCCTTGAGCGAGCCGCCAATCGCACACACAAACGTGCAGTTGCGCGTCACCGGCAGGAACACATTGTCGGCCACCGCGCCGACATTGCGGCCCATGCCGACGGCGATGATCATGCCGTCGCTGAGGGTTTTGTTCAGATAGTTGGCGACCAGGCTGGCGACGGCCGAACGCTGGGTGTCGGGGTCGCCGTGGTCGACCGCGATCAACGCACGGTCCAGCTGGAAACGCTCGACCAATGCCTGCTCCAGCTCAGTGTTCAGCGCCGGGTGTTGCAACACCCGCACCTCCACCACCCCTTCATCACGGGCGCGCTTGAGCAACCGGCTGACCTTGACCCGAGACAGGTCGAAGCGCTTGGCAATGGCTTCCTGGGTGATGTTGTCGAGGTAATAAAGCATGGCCACTTCGGTCATCAGGTCGATGTCGCTGGCGGCACGCTGAGCACTGTCGGTCATGGGAGCTTCCATTTACGCCACAAAAAACCATTCTCCCTAGTCTGTACGGTGCAAGTCCAGCAGCGAATGGGCCTGGCTGGCAAAGTTTCTAATGACTCTGCTGGTATTCGCGTGGCGTACAGCCGAACTCGCGACGGAACACCGTGTGCAGGTACTGCGCAGATTTGAAGCCGCATTGCTGGGCGATGTCGGCAATCGCCAGGTGGTTGCCTTGCAGGCCCTTGGCGGCGTTGGCGAGCTTGAAGCGCAGAATCTCGTCATGCACGCTGCAGCCGCGCGCCTTGCGAAAGTGCGACTCCAACGATGAACGCGACACGCCGACATAGGCCGCTACCTGGGCGGTCTTGATGCCCTGGCAGGCGTATTGGCGGATAAACAGCAGCGCCTGCATCACGTAGGGATTACCCAGCGGTTGATGCAGGCTGGATGCCTGCACGTTGATCGCATCCGGCGGCACCAGCACCTGCGTGCCCGTGCAGGGCTTGCCGTGCAGCATCTGGTGCAACAGCGCGGCGGCGGTGCGGCCCATGGTTTCGGTGCCCTGGATCACCGAACTCAGTGGCACGCGTGTAAGGGTGCGGGTCAGCGGGTCGTTGTCGATGCCGATCAGCGCCACTTCTTCCGGCACCGCGATGCCGGCGGTGAGACAGGCTTGCAGCAGTTGCCGGGCGCGGGCGTCGGTGACGGCGATGATGCCGATGGGCTTGGGCAGGCTTTGCAGCCAGGCTATCTGCTGCTCCACCGCGCTGTCCCACAGCGGCGCGCTGGTGCCCAGGCCGCGATAGATCTGCACCGGCAAGCCATCCCGTTGCATCAACCGTTTGAAGGCTTTTTCGCGCTCCTGGGCCCAGCGATTGGCCTGGGCTTCGGGCAGACTGAAACAGGCAAAGCGCGTCAGCCCGGCCTCGATCAGGTGCGCGTACGCCATCGTCATCAAGGCATCGTTGTCCGTTGCCACGTAGGGAATGCCCTTGGGGTAGGCGCGCGCATCTTCATAGGAGCCTCCCACCGCCACCACCGGCACCTTGCTCCCGGCCAGCGCTTCGCCGATCAGCGGGTCGTCAAAGTCGGCAATGATGCCATCGCCCTGCCAGCGCTCAATGCCTTTGAGGCGGCACAAAAAGTCTTCTTCGAGGAACAAATCCCAGGACGCGCGGGTGCTGCTCAGGTAGTTGCCAATGCCGGCAATGATGCCGCGGTCATAGATTTTGCTGCCGTTGAAGAGCAAGGCAATGCGGTGCACGGGCGGTAGGGTTTTCATTGTTTTTATCCTGGGGCCGGTCGCCACAGACTAGCCCCTGCCACTCAAAATCGCACCCTCCCTTGGTGATTTTCATAATCGGCAGCCCCACCGCCGTTGCTAGTATCGGGACACCGCCAAGAACAATAAGGAAAACGCCATGCCGTACTTCCCCGGTGTCGAGAAGGTTCGCTTCGAAGGCCCCAGCAGCGAATCGCCCCTCGCCTTTCGCCATTACGACGCCAACAAAATCATCCTCGGCAAACCCATGCGTGAACACCTGCGCATGGCCGCCTGTTATTGGCACACCTTCGTGTGGCCAGGCGCGGACATGTTTGGCGTCGGCACCTTCAAACGGCCATGGCAACGCAGCGGCGACCCGATGGAACTGGCCATCGGCAAGGCGCAAGCAGCGTTTGAGTTTTTCTCCAAGCTGGGCATCGACTACTACAGCTTTCACGACACGGACGTCGCCCCCGAAGGCAGTTCGCTCAAGGAGTACCGCCACCACTTTGCACAGATGGTCGATCACCTGGAGCGTCACCAGGAACAGACAGGGATCAAGCTGCTGTGGGGCACCGCCAATTGCTTCAGCAACCCACGCTTTGCCGCCGGCGCCGCCAGTAACCCGGACCCGGAGGTGTTTGCCTACGCCGCCGCCCAGGTGTTCAGCGCGATGAACGCAACCTTGCGGCTCAAGGGTTCCAACTATGTGCTGTGGGGCGGCCGTGAAGGTTACGAAACCCTGCTCAATACCGACCTGAAACGTGAGCGCGAGCAGCTTGGTCGCTTTATGCGCATGGTCGTGGAACACAAGCACAAGATCGGCTTCAAGGGCGACCTGCTGATCGAGCCCAAGCCCCAGGAGCCGACCAAGCACCAATACGATTACGACAGCGCCACCGTGTTCGGCTTCCTGCATGAATACGGACTGGAGCATGAGATCAAGGTGAATATCGAGGCCAACCACGCGACCCTGGCCGGGCACAGTTTTCACCATGAAATTGCCACCGCCGTGTCCCTGGGCATCTTCGGCAGCATCGACGCCAACCGCGGCGACCCGCAGAACGGCTGGGACACCGACCAGTTCCCCAACAGCGTCGAGGAAATGACCCTCGCCACCTATGAAATCCTCAAGGCCGGCGGGTTCAAGAATGGCGGCTATAACTTCGACTCCAAGGTGCGCCGCCAAAGCCTGGACGATGTAGACCTGTTCCATGGGCATGTAGCCGCCATGGATGTATTGGCCCTGGCCCTGGAGCGCGCGGCGACTATGGTCGAGAACGATCGGTTGCAGCAGTTCAAGGACCAGCGCTACGCCGGTTGGCAGCAACCGTTGGGCCAGGCCGTGCTGGCGGGAGAATTCAGCCTGGAGTCGCTGGCTGAACATGCGTTTGCCCATGAACTGAACCCTCAGGCCGTGAGTGGCCGTCAGGAGATGCTTGAAGGTGTCGTGAATCGCTTTATCTACCGGTGACATTTGCGCGACAAATCTCTGCACAGAGCGTCGAGGGACGCTCTACAGTTTTACCCGCATCACGCTGTGTCTTTCCAACAACAATAAAAGGACGCACCACCATGAAGTCATTCAAACGTACCCTGCTCGCCACTGCCCTGGCTCTGCTCGCCCTGCCGGTCATAGCCGACCCGGCCCACCCGAAAATAGGCTTCTCGATCGATGACCTGCGTCTGGAACGCTGGTCCCGTGACCGTGACTACTTCGTCGCGGCGGCAGAAAAACTCGATGCCAAGGTCTTCGTCCAGTCTGCCGATGCCAACGAGCAGAAGCAGATTTCCCAGATCGAAAACCTGATCTCCCGGGGTGTCGACGTGATCGTCATCGTGCCCTTCAACGCTACCGTCCTCACCAACGCCGTCGCCGAAGCCAAGAAGGCCGGAATCAAAGTGGTGTCGTATGACCGCCTGATCCTTAACGCTGACATCGACGCCTACATCTCCTTCGATAACGAAAAGGTCGGCGAAATGCAGGCCAGCGGCGTGATGCAAGCGGCGCCCAAGGGCAACTACTTCCTGCTCGGCGGCGCGCCCACCGACAACAACGCCAAAGTGCTGCGTGAAGGCCAGATGAAGGTGCTGCAACCGGCCATCGACAAGGGCGACATCAAAATTGTCGGGCAGCAGTGGGTGAAAGAATGGAACCCCACTGAAGCCCTGAGCATCGTCGAAAACGCCCTGACCCGGAACAACAACAAGATCGACGCCATCGTGGCTTCCAATGATGCCACCGCCGGCGGTGCGATCCAGGCCCTGGCCGCGCAGAAACTGGCAGGCAAGGTGCCGATCTCCGGGCAAGACGCCGACCTGGCCGCGATCAAGCGTGTGATCGACGGCACGCAAACCATGACCGTGTACAAGCCGCTCAAGCTGATCGCCACCGAAGCCGCCAAGCTCTCGGTGCAACTGGCGCGTAACGAGAAGCCGACCTACAGCTCGCAGTACGACAACGGCAGCAAGAAGGTCGACACCATCCTGCTCACGCCTACCCCGCTGACCAAAGCCAATATCGATCTGTTGGAGAAAGACGGGTTCTATACCAAAGAGCAGATTGCCGGGCAGTGACCGCCATGTCCGACTATTTGCTGCAAATGAACGGCATCGTCAAAACCTTTGGCGGTGTCAACGCCCTCAACGGCATCGACCTCAAGGTACGGCCGGGGGAATGCGTCGGCCTGTGCGGCGAGAACGGCGCCGGTAAATCAACCTTGATGAAGGTGCTGTCGGCGGTTTATCCGTACGGCACCTGGGACGGTGACATTCTCTGGGACGGGCAGCCGCTCAAGGCTCAGTCGATCAGCGAGACCGAGGCGGCGGGGATCGTGATCATTCACCAGGAACTGACCCTGGTGCCTGACTTGTCGGTGGCCGAAAACATCTTCATGGGCCACGAACTGACCTTGCCGGGTGGGCGCATGAACTACCCGGCGATGATCCACCGCGCCGAAGCCTTGATGCGCGAGCTCAAGGTACCGGACATGAACGTCGCGCTGCCGGTGTCGCAGTACGGCGGCGGCTACCAGCAATTGGTGGAAATCGCCAAGGCCCTGAATAAACAGGCGCGCCTGTTGATTCTCGATGAGCCCTCCTCGGCCCTGACGCGCTCTGAAATCGAAGTACTGCTGGACATCATCCGCGGCCTCAAGGCCAAGGGCGTGGCCTGCGTGTACATCTCCCACAAGCTCGATGAAGTGGCGGCGGTGTGCGACACCATTGCGGTGATCCGCGATGGCAAGCACATCGCGACCACGGCCATGGCCGACATGGACATCGCGCAGATCATCACCCAGATGGTCGGCCGCGAGATGAGTAACCTCTATCCCACCGAGCCGCATGACGTGGGCGAGGTGATTTTCGAGGCCCGCAACGTCACCTGCTATGACGTCGACAACCCCAAACGCAAGCGTGTGGACGACATTTCCTTCGTGCTCAAACGCGGGGAAATCCTCGGCATTGCCGGGTTGGTGGGGGCCGGACGTACGGAACTGGTGTCGGCGCTGTTCGGCGCCTACCCAGGGCGCTACAGCGCCGAGGTGTGGTTGGACGGCCAGGTGATAGACACACGCACGCCGCTCAAATCCATCCGCGCCGGGCTGTGCATGGTGCCCGAGGACCGCAAGCGCCAAGGCATCATTCCCGACCTGGGCGTGGGCCAGAACATCACCCTGGCGGTGCTCGATACCTATGCACACATGACGCGTATCGATGCCGAAGCGGAACTGGGCAGCATCGACCAGCAGATCGCACGCATGCACCTGAAGACCTCCAGCCCGTTTTTGCCGATCACCAGCCTGTCCGGGGGCAATCAGCAAAAGGCTGTGCTGGCGAAAATGCTGATGGCCAAGCCCAAAGTGTTGATCCTCGACGAACCCACGCGCGGCGTGGACGTGGGCGCCAAATATGAGATCTACACGTTGATGAACGCCCTGGCGGCAGAAGGGGTGTCAATCATCATGGTGTCCTCGGAGCTGGCCGAAGTACTCGGGGTCTCCGACCGCGTGCTGGTGATCGGCGAAGGCCAACTGCGCGGTGATTTCGTCAACAACGGCCTCACCCAGGAGCAGGTGCTCGCGGCTGCGCTCAGCCATAACAATAATGATCGGAAGACCGCGTAGATGAATCAGCTCCAACAGCTGTTTACCCGCTACAAAATGCTCGCCCTGGTGATCGCCGTGGCGGTGATCTGGCTGTTTTTCAGCTGGCAGACCGAGGGCGGGTTTCTCACACCACGCAACCTGTCCAACCTGCTGCGGCAGATGTCGATCACCGGGATCCTGGCGTGCGGCATGGTGCTGGTGATCATCAGCGGCGAGATCGATTTGTCGGTGGGGTCATTACTGGGGTTGCTGGGCGGGTTGGCGGCGATCCTGGATGTGGTTTATCACATTCCGCTGCTGGCCAACCTGAGCTTGGTAGCGTTGTGCGGGTTGGTGATCGGGTTGGCAAATGGGTACATGACAGCCTATCTGCGCATCCCGTCGTTTATCGTCGGTTTGGGCGGGATGCTGGCATTTCGAGGGATCCTGCTGGGGATCACGGGCGGTACCACCATTGCGCCGGTTTCACCGTCGCTGGTGTATGTGGGCCAGGGGTATTTACCGCATTCAGTCGGTATTGGCCTCGGGGTTTCGCTGTTTGCCCTGACACTGTTCCTGGCATGGAAACAGCGGCGCAATCGCGCGCTGCATGGTCTTGCGGCGCATTCCCTCGTGCGTGATCTGGTGCGCGTGGTACTTATCGGCGCCGTGCTGGCCGGGTTCGTCACCACGCTCAACAGCTACGACGGCATTCCCGTCCCCGTCTTGCTTCTGCTGGTGCTGTTGGGTGTATTCAGCTACGTCACCCGCCAGACCGTGTTCGGCCGCCGCATCTACGCGGTGGGCAGCAACATGGAAGCCACACGCCTGTCGGGCATCAACGTACAAGCGGTGAAGCTATGGATCTTCGGCATCATGGGCGTGATGTGCGCCCTCGCCGGCCTGGTCAATACTGCCCGGCTCGCGGCCGGTTCGCCGTCGGCGGGGAATATGGGCGAGCTGGATGCCATCGCTGCGTGCTTTATCGGCGGCACGTCAATGCGTGGCGGCTCGGGCACAGTGTACGGCGCGTTGCTGGGCGCGCTGGTGATTACCAGCCTGGACAATGGGATGTCGATGCTGGATGTGGACAGTTACTGGCAGATGATCGTGAAGGGCAGCATTCTGGTGCTGGCGGTGTGGGTGGATGTGAGTACGCGCACGGGCCGGCGGTAAAGATCCGGAAGAACACCGACGCTCAAATGTGGGGGCTGGCTTGCCTGCGGTAGCGGTCTATCAGTACCCGATGTGCTGACTGATACTGCGCTATTGCGGTCACGCCCTCTCCCACATTTGATAGGTGGCGTGAGTGGCTTTGGGTCATGATTCGTAAAGCGCCAGTAAGACGTGTCGCGTTTAATTGCTGGCATCAATGGCGAGCCTGTGATCCCCCCCTCGAGAGTCTTAAGCCATCAACAGCGCCTGCATGAAAAACAGCCGTAAAAAAGCCACTCCGAAGAGTGGCTTTTTAGTCAGTTACTGGCTCAACACAACATCGCGCATCGCCGGGATGTAACCGTAGTCATAAGCCTCCTGCACAAACGAGCGATCGCCCTTCAATACAATCCTCACAGTGGGTGCTTCGGTGCCGCCAATGCGGTAGTCATCGCCGCTGGTGGGCACGCTGTCGATAAAGGAAGTCACCAGGCCATTGGGCATCACGCAGTGGGAATACGTCTGGAACGGCTGCGAAGGCGGATTGCCCAGCACCAGCCCCGAGGCGTTCATCGGCGTGTAGGGGCCGAACAGATGATCGCCGACAAAACCGTAGACGCCATCCGGACCCGTCACGCCATCCGCGTAGGTGAATTTGTGGCTGATGGTGAACAAGTAGTACTTGTTGTCCTGGAACACATAATGCGGGCGTTCGGTTTGATCGTTCACCCCAACAGCAGTCACCAAGGGCGGCAGAATGTCCCACTCGTCACCGTTGAGGTCTTTGGCCACGGCGATGCCGATGCAGCCAACCTGATAACGTGCCCCGCCGACATCTTCATGCCCTGGCGGCACCAGGCCCAGTTCATTCGGCCCCACTTCGTGAGTCCCGCGCTCGCCGGCAACATTGCCCTCAAACACCATGTACAACTTGCCGTCATTTGGATCGATAAACGGGCTTGGATCGCGAAAGTTCCAGGTCGCATTCTGCGCTTCGGTTTGATAATAGGTGCCGTCTGCATCAAACAATGACTTGACCTGAGTGAAGCCTTGCAGCTCGACACCGGTGTCGGAAGTGACCACCCGGCCCCTGACTTTGGCAATGGTGGCACCCGGCGTTACACAGGTGTAATACAGGTCAATGTCACCGTTGTTATTGAGCAGGATAGGTGTGCCCGCCCATTCACGCGTGGTCGGCGAAACCCCTTCGGCCATGACCCGGCCGCCGAAGATCCAGTCCTTGCCGGTGCGCGAGTACCAATAGCAGATACGCGCATGGCCATGGCGGTCTTCCCAATCGCGCTTGATGTCGTAACGGCCATCGGCGTTGATGAATTGTGGATCATGAGGGCGACGGTCGGCGGTCAGGGTGAAGATCACCGACCAGCCATTGACCGATACAACCGTACCATCCAGCTCACGCAATGGCATGGTGTCCCAAATGAATACAGTGTCACTCATGACAGGAAAGTCAGGACTCACTAACGGCTGTGTGGTCGTCGGGTCATTTTCATTAACTTTTAGCGCATCGGCCCGTGTCCAGCGAGTAGGTGCGTGATTCGCATGTTTCATGATGATGTCCTTTTACTGATGCTTACGTGACAAGCGAAGATTGAATAACACATAACAGCCAGCAACTTTGCTGTGACTGAAAAGAATGAGCCGTCGTTGGCCCTGAAGTGCGGAACCAGGTTTAACATGGCCACCCGCCTATCGCAGCGTGAAGAATTATTTAGATTAAAAAGGCCATCACTGTATTTATATCCTTGATATAAATACAGTGGCACTTGCAATCTATGCCAACCAACTAGAAAGCTAGCTAATCAACTACCGAATACCAGCGCACCGGACTGGGCTCCGGCATTCTTCTGCGTAAAGTCTTTGGCTTGGGCTGCGGTTTTCAAGGTGTAGGCGTAGTTGGAAGTGGCCGTCCATTGCGCCTTTGGTGACTTCTGGTTGGTGATCGGTGGAACACTGTTGGTATCAGTGAACGTCCCAGTCCCCTTGTCATCCAACATGCCGTTGTTTTGACTGCCCTCACCAAAGTAGTTACTTTCAGAAAGGATGTTGGCGTTCTGCGCCAGGGTAAAACCGAGGTGGAAGTTATTGATGTAGTTGTTATAAACATGAAAGTATCCGTAACGCATCAAGCCCGGCGCACGCACTTCCATATCCTCGAAGCGGTTATGGCACACCGTCAGGCGTGGGTAGCCGTTGAACTCTGCCTTATTGTCATCCGCCGGGTGACCGAAGATCAGCCCATACTTGTGACTGCCAAAGAAGCAGTTGCTGAGGGTGACATAGTCGGCTTTCTCGCCGATATACAACAGTTTATCTTCACTGCCGTCAGTGGTAGACCAGCTGTGCCCGACGAAAGAGCAATGGTCAATCCAGTACTTGCTGCCGTAGTTCAGATAGACCTGGATATCGTCATTGGCCTTGATAGTCGCCGAATGCCTGAAAATAATATTCTGCAGAATAATGTTCTGCGACTGCGCCGTTGCCCGCAGGTGAATATTTTCCAAGGTTCGATTCTGGAATGAGCCGATCAGGGTCTTGTTAGCGCCCATCGTCACTTTGGTGAGACGCGAGGCCGAGAGATTACTGTTGATCACCAATACCCGCGGGGTGGTGTCGCCAATATTGGCCTTGAGTTGATCGAGCGTAGTGATGCTGACCACGGGACCCGACCAGCCACCTGTCACTTTTGCCGCTTGGGCGAAACCGGTCAAACCGGTGAGTTTGCTTTCTGGATACGACATGAGTTCCCTCTCTAAAATAAAAACAGCTCGCTATGACGAGCGGGTGCATCAAGTTAATCCGTTAACTTGCACACAGTGTTTGGCAGGACTGAGATTGTCGTGTGAGGTTCGATCAGCGCTTAAACACTGTGTTTATATACAGTATTCGGCATTCACCAAAACGTCAACCCTTGTGCGGGCAAAAAAAAATGGGAGGGGCAAGCCCCTCCCACATTGGGTCCTACAGCATCTGTTCAACCTTACTTCGACACCGGCATCGCAAACTCCGCGCCCTGCTCGATGCTCTCCGACCAGCGCTGCATGATCGACTTCTGCTTGGTGTAAAACCGCACACCCTCCGTGCCATACGCATGCATGTCGCCGAACAAACTCTTCTTCCAGCCGCCGAACCCGTGCCATGCCATCGGCACCGGGATCGGTACGTTGATGCCGACCATGCCCACTTCAATCCGCCGTGCAAACTCGCGGGCAATATTGCCATCGCGGGTGAAGCAGCTCACGCCATTGCCGAATTCGTGGTCGTTGACCAGTTTGATCGCTTCGGCGAAGTCACTTACGCGCACGCACGCCAGCACCGGGCCGAAGATTTCTTCACGGTAGATGCTCATCTCTTGGGTCACGTGATCGAACAAGGTCGCGCCGAGCCAGAAGCCGTTTTCCAGGCCCGCTTCGGTGGGCACGTAGTCGCGCCCGTCGAGCAGCAGTTGCGCACCGGCCTGTACGCCTTGTTCGATGTAGCCGCTGATACGCTCCAGCGCCGCGCGGGACACGATCGGGCCCATTTCGGCCTTGAGGTCGCGGCCGTCGGTGATGCGCAGTTGCTTGGCACGCTCGGTCAAGGCGGCGATGACTTTGTCACCCACATCACCCACCAGCACGGCGACGGAGATGGCCATGCAGCGTTCGCCGGCACTGCCGTAGGCGGCGCCCATCAGGGCGTCGACGGTTTTTTCAATATCCGCGTCGGGCATTACCACCATGTGGTTTTTGGCGCCGCCCAGGCCTTGCACACGCTTTCCGTTACGCGCGCCGGTTTCGTAGATGTACTGGGCAATCGGCGTGGAGCCAACAAAGCTCACGGCCTTGACGTCCGGGTGTTCGATCAGCGCGTCCACCGATTCCTTGTCGCCCTGCACGACGTTGAACACGCCCTTGGGCAAGCCGGCTTCACGCAGCAGTTCGGCCATGAACAACGATGCGCTTGGGTCGGTCGGGCTTGGCTTGAGGATGAAGGTATTGCCCGCCGCAATGGCGATCGGGTACATCCACATCGGCACCATCACCGGGAAGTTGAACGGTGTAACACCGGCTACAACGCCCAGCGGCTGGCGCAGGGTCCAGTTGTCCATGCCACGGGAAACCTGGTCGGAGTGTTCGCCCTTGAGCAAGTTCGGAATGCCACAGGCAAATTCGAGGATATCGAGGCCACGGTCGACTTCACCCTGGGCGTCGGTAAAGACCTTGCCGTGCTCGGCGACAATGATGCGCGCCAGGTCATCCTTGCGTGCACGCAGCAGGTGCAGGTATCCGAACAGCACGCGGGCGCGGCGGATTGGCGGGGTGTCGGCCCAGTCGGCGAAGGCAGCCTGGGCGGCGGCGACGGCTTCGGACACGGTCTGGCGACTGGCCAGGGCGACGCGGCCGGTCTTTTCGCCGGTGGCCGGATTGTAGACGTCCTGATAGCGATCGTCGCGGGACACGCGCTGATCGTTGATGTAGTGCTCGATTGTTTTAGTCATGGCAGTAGATCCCAGGTGGGTAGCGTTGGGACACACGATAAGCTTTCGGTTTGTTCCAAACCAGAGCAGAATCCAGAACTTATTGTCCATAAAAGCGAACAATACCCGCATGGAAAAGTCTGAGATCGAAGGGCTGTGGACCCACATTCACTGGCTGTCGGTGCTGGAAGAACAAGGCACCTACACCGCCGCAGCCGCTCGCCTGGGGGTGAGTAAGTCCGCCGTCAGCCAGCGCATTTCGGACCTGGAAAAAGCCACCGGTACGCGGCTGGTCACGCGAACGACGCGCAGCGTAAGGCTCACCGATGCCGGGCTGTCGCTGACCCGGGAGGTCCGCAGTGCCTATGAGCAGATCGCGCGCAGCTTCTCGTCGGTGCGCGACTCTGCCGGCGAGATTCGTGGATTGGTGCGCTTGACCGCGCCGGTGGCCTTCGCCAGGCAGCAGTTGGTGCCACACCTGGCGGAATTCCTGCAGCAGTTTGCGCAAGTACGTATCCAGTTGGATGTGTCGGATGCGTTGAGCTCGCTGGCAGCCGAGGGCTACGACCTCGCCGTGCGCCACGGCTTCCAGGTGCCGGAAACCCACGTGGCGTGGAAGCTGTGCGACACCGGCTCGGTGTTGGTCGCCACCCGCGATTACCTGCAACGCCACGGCGAACCCCGTGAGCCTGGCGACCTGTCAGCCCACAACTGCCTGTTCTACCCGCGCGGCACCGACCAGCCGGCGTGGACCTTTGAGCGCGGCAGCACAAACGTCGAGCGCCTTACCGTGCCCATCGCCGGCAGCTTTGCCACCAACAACAGCGAAGCCCTGCGCGATGCGGCCCTCAACCATCTGGGCATCGCCCTGCTCCCGGACTTCAGCGCCCATGCCGCATTGGCCAGCGGCAAGCTGGTACAGGTGCTCAAGGGCTGGACGCTCAAGGGCGCGTTTGCCGATGAGATCTACCTGATCCGACCGTATTCACCGCATGTGCCCAAGTCGGTGACGGCATTGGTGGGCTTCCTCAAGGAAAAACTGTCAGGTGGGTTCAGGTTTGATTAACGGTCATCGCTTGCGCGTAGGCACCGTCATGTTGGAAGGACGAGCATGACTTTTTTGCACAACGCACCGGTATTTTTGGGCGTTCTTCTCTGATTTATGCGTGCCTATACTCGGTCCAGCCTCTCGGTTCAGCCGAGGGCCAGTCCCACAACAATAATTAAGGACAGCCACCATGATCCAGCCCTTCCTGGCCGCTCGGGATTTTCTGCTCGCTCACCGCACCGACTACGCCACCGCCGTACGGGATTTCCGTTGGCCGCAACTGGGCGAATTCAACTGGGCCCTGGACTATTTCGACGCCATGGCGAAGGGCAATGCGGCCAATGCGCTGTGGATCGTCGAGGAAGACGGCCGCGAGCAGCGCTACAGCTTCGAGCAACTGGCCGCACGTTCCAACCAAGTGGCCAACCACCTGCGCGCCCTCGGGGTTGGGCGCGGTGATCGCGTACTGCTGATGCTCGGCAATGATGTGGCGCTTTGGGAAACCATGCTCGCCGCCTTCAAGCTCGGTGCAGTGGTCATCCCCGCCACCGCCCTGCTGAATGCCGACGACCTGCGTGACCGTATTGAGCGCGGGCAGGTTCGTCACTTGGTGGTCGGCGAGGCGCATGTGAGCAAATTCGCCGGGCTGGCTGAAGGCTGCAGCCGCATCTGCGTGGGTTCGGCGCCTGCCGGCTGGTTCCCACACAGCGCCGCCTGTGAATATCCCGAGCAGTTTGAAGCCGAAGGCCGCACCCTGGCCACCGACCCGATGCTGCTCTATTTCACCTCGGGCACCACATCAAAACCGAAGATGGTGTTGCACAGCCACCAGAGCTATCCCGTTGGGCACCTGTCGACCATGTACTGGATCGGCCTGCAACCGGGCGACCTGCACCTGAATATTTCCTCACCGGGGTGGGCCAAGCATGCTTGGAGCTGCCTGTTTGCGCCGTGGAACGCCGGCGCCTGCATCTTTATCCATAACGTCGCGCGGTTCAGCGCGCCGGCCTTGCTCAGTGCATTGGAACGCTACGGCGTGACCAGCCTGTGCGCGCCGCCCACCGTGTGGCGTATGTTGATTCAGGAAGATCTGGCCAGCTACAAATCGCGCCTGAACCTGCGCGAACTGGTCGGCGCCGGTGAGCCGCTGAACCCGGAAATCATCGAGCAGATCCAGCAGGCCTGGGGGTTGCCGCTGCGTGATGGCTTCGGCCAATCGGAAACCACTGCACTGGTGGGCAACACGCCCGGGCAGTTGCTCAAGCCAGGCTCCATGGGCCGCCCGCTGCCGGGCTATCAAGTGGCCCTGCTCGACCCGGATGGCAACCCCGCCAATGAAGGCGAAGTCGCCCTGCCCCTGGACGTGCGCCCGCTCGGCCTGATGCTGTGCTACGAAGACAGCCCGGAAAAAACTGCAGAAGTGATGCGTGACGGTTATTACCGCACCGGCGACACCGCGCAGGTCGACGCCGACGGCTACATCACCTTTGTCGGTCGCGCCGACGATGTGTTCAAGGCCTCCGACTACCGCATCAGCCCATTCGAGCTGGAAAGCTCGCTGATCGAGCACCCGGCAGTGATGGAAGTGGCCGTGGTGCCCAGCCCCGATCCATTGCGCCTGGCCGTGCCCAAGGCCTTCCTGATCCTGGCCCATGACGCCCCCGGCAGCGCCGAGCTGGCCCGGCATATTCTCGCCTTCGCCCGCGAACATCTGGCGCCCTACAAGCGGGTGCGGCGTATCGAATTCGTGACCGAACTGCCAAAGACCATTTCCGGGAAAATCCGCCGGGTGGAACTGCGCCAGATGGAAGTACTGCGTCGTCAGAGTGATACGCGAGGCGAACAGGAACACTTCGAAGAAGATTTTGGCTGAAAAAAAGCCCGGCAACACACACGTGTGTTGCCGGGCAAAGCGAAGCGACCAGCTTCAGAAACGCGGTTTCACAGCCTTCCAATCCGGTTGGTAACGCTGCATCTGTTTTACGTCGTCGCGCTGGCGAATGCCGCAACTGAGGTACTGCTCATGCAGCTTGCCCAGTTGGTCATGGTCAAGTTCCAAGCCCAGCCCCGGGGCACGGGTGATCGTCACGCAGCCATCGACAATCGGCACCTTGCCGCCCTTGATGACTTCCTCGTCCGGCTCCTGCCAGGGGTAATGGGTGTCGCAAGCGTAATCAAGGTTGGGCACCGACGCGGCCACATGGGCCATCGCCATCAGGCTGATGCCCAGGTGTGAGTTGGAATGCATCGACACGCCCAGGCCGAAGGTCTGGCACATCTTCGCCAACACCTGGGTGTCGCGCAGGCCGCCCCAGTAATGATGGTCAGCGAGGACGATCTGCACGCTGTCCAGGGCAACGCTGCGGCGGAACTCGTCAAAATCGGTGACCACCATATTGGTCGCCAGGGGCAAGCCGGTGCGTTTGTGCAGCTCGGCCATGCCTTCCAGGCCCGGGGTCGGGTCTTCGTAATACTGCAGGTCATCGCCCAGCAGTTCAGCCATGCGAATCGAGGTTTCCAGCGACCAATTGCCATTCGGGTCGATGCGCAGCGGCACGCCGGGGAAGGCTTTTTTCAGCGCTTTGATGCACCGCACCTCATGTTCCGGTTCCAGCGCGCCGGCCTTGAGCTTGATGCTTTTGAAGCCGTAGGCTTCGATCATCCGCCGGGCCTGGGCGACGATCTGCTGTTCGTTGAGCGCTTCGCCCCAGCTGTCAGGCTTGTAGGGCGAGTCGATGTGTTCGGCGTACTTGAAAAACAAGTACGCACTGAACGGAATCCGGTCGCGGAGAGCCCCACCGAGCAAATCCACCAGTGGCACATTCAAGGCGTGGGCCTGCAGATCGAGCAAGGCCACTTCGAACGCCGAATAGGCATTGCTCACGGCCTTGCTGGCGTGGGAGCCCGGCGCCAGTTCTGCGCCGCTGAGGCTCACGGGCCTGTGCGCGGCCACCGTGGCCTGGACGATCGCACGCAGCCCGTTCAGGTTGAAGGGATCGAGGCCGATCAGTTGCGGCTGCACCTGTTGCTGGATCGCCAGCGCCGGGGCATCGCCGTAGCTTTCGCCAAGGCCGATGTAGCCGGTGTCGCTCTCGACCTCGATGATCGAGCGCAGTGCGAGGGCTTCGTGGATACCGCTGGCGTTAAGCAGCGGCGGGTCGCGAAAGGCGATGGGCGTGACGGTAACGCGGACGATTTTCAAGAGGCTGCTCCCTGTGGGCCTGGACGCGAGGCGCGCTGATGTGTAGTCGGTGTGGGGGGCACGGTGCCCCGTGGTGCGGTGCGCGCAAAAAACACCACCACCGCCGCCGCCAGGGAGGTAGCGGCCAGGCCATACAACCCGCCTTCGATGGAGCCGGTGGTCTGTTCCAGCAAACCAAAGGTGGTGGGGGCGACAAAGCCTCCCAGGTTGCCGACCGAATTGATCAAGGCAATCACCGCCGCGGCGATCCGGGCATCCAGATAACCCTGGGGAATTGGCCAGAACAAGGCAGAGGCGGCCTTGAAGCCAATCGCGGCAAAACAGATGGCGACAAAGGCAAACACCGGCCCGCCGGTAGTAGACATGAACATACCGAAGGCGGCGATCACCAGCATCAGCGCAACCCACGCCTGCTGATGTTTCCATTTGCTGGCGAGGGCGGCGAAACCGTACATGGCGACGATGGAAATCAACCAGGGAATCGAATTGAACAAGCCCACCTGGAAGTCGCCCAGGTTGCCCATTTTCTTGATCATGCTGGGCAGCCAGAAGGTGGCGCCATAGATGGTCAGGGCGATGGAAAAGTAAATAAAGCAAAACAGCGCGATCTGTCTGTCGGCGAGGAGCTTGAACATCGAGGGCCGGACAGTCCGGACGGCTTCACGCGCTAGCTGTTCCGCCTCGATGGCACTCACCAACGCGTGTTTTTCCTCTGCGCTGAGCCACGTCGCCTGATCGGGACGGGACTGCAACCAGAACCATACAAAGCCACAGAGCACGATCGAGGCAAACCCTTCGATCAGAAACATCCACTGCCAGCCATGCAGGCTAAACCCATTGATGTGCAGCAAGGCCCCCGACACCGGGCCTGAGATCACCGAGGCAATCGCAGAGCCGCTGAGGAAAATCGCCATCGCCTTGCCACGCTCGGAGGCTGGCAGCCACTGGGTGAAGTAGTAGATGACACCGGGGAAAAACCCCGCCTCGGCGGCGCCGAGGGCAAAGCGCAGGATATAAAAACTGGTTTCACCTTTGACGAAGGCCATGGCCATCGCGGCCGCGCCCCAGGTGAACATGATGCGCGTCAGCCAGGCCCTTGCGCCGTAGCGCTGCAGGAGCAGGTTGGACGGTACTTCAAAGATCGCGTAGCCAATGAAGAACAAACCGGCACCGAGGCCGTAGGCGGCCGCGCCAATGCCCAGGTCGATCTCCAAATGGCTGCGCACAAAGCCGATGTTGACCCGGTCGATGTAGTTGACGATGAACATCACCACAAATAATGGCAGTACATGACGCTTGACCTTGGTGGCCGCACGGGCGAGCACGGTCGGGTCTGGCGGATTCTGAACAGTGTCCAAGGGCAACTCCCAATCATTGTTTTTTTAGGGACGCGTTGATCATGGACGTCGGGCATTGATCCCGTCTAATCTAACTTGGCATCCGATTGATACCTGGATTAGATCAATGTTCGAACTCACTCAACTGCGTTGCTTCACCACTGTGGCCACCGAGCTGAATTTTAGGCGGGCGGCCGAACGGCTGAACATGACCCAGCCGCCGCTCAGTCGACAGATCCAATTGCTGGAACATCACTTGGGGGTCGAACTGTTTGCCCGCACCACCCGCAGCGTTGCCCTCACCGCCGCCGGCCGCGCATTTTTTATCGAGGCGCAGAACTTGCTGGAGCGTGCCCAGCAAGCGGCGGTGACGGCGCGTCGCTTCGCTGAGGGCGATATCGGCACGGTCAATATCAGCTTCGTCGGCAGCGCGGTGTACGAGTTTTTGCCACGCGTGATCGCCGAGGCGCGGCTCCGGCAGCCCCAGGTGAAGATCGACCTGTCAGAGATGAACACCTACCAGCAATATGAAGCGCTGCGCGCCCGCCGGATCGACCTGGGGATCGTCCGCGCGCCGCTGCTGGAGCCGGGCTACGCCACCGAGTGCCTGGTGCGCGAGCCCTTCGTGCTGGCAGTTCCCAGCAGCCATCGGCTGGCCAATGCCGAGACGGTCAGCGTGCACGACTTGGACGCCCAGCCCTTCCTGATGTACGCCCACTCGGCCTACCCGCCGTTCAACGAACTGCTCACCGGCCTGCTGCGCTCAGCGCGCGTGGCGCCGGAGTTTGTGCAGTGGCTGGGGTCATCCCTGACCATCCTCGCGCTGGTCAATGCCGGCATGGGCCTGGCATTGGTGCCACGTTGCGCCAGCAGTGTGGTGTTCAAGAACGTGGTGTTCCGCGATATCGACTTGGGCGAAGGGGCGCAGAGTGAGCTGCATTTGATCTGGCGCGAGAACAACGACAACCCAGCGTTTGCAATGTTGCTGGACGGAATTCGCAGTGCGGTCCGTCAAGAATGGGATCAGGCACGCTAGCTCAATCCTCTTGAATACTTGCCTGATCCTCCGACTTCTCGGATTTCGGATAGATAGCCCTTGCACCGTGGTCTAGAGTTCGACAATAAGCGGCCGCCGCAAGCTCATACTAAAAATGGCCGCATACACCGATGATCAGCAGGTGAGCCATGGAATTACGAATCAACCAGAAAACCTATCAGGTCGAAGCCGACGCTGACACGCCACTGCTGTGGGTGATCCGCGACGACCTGGGCCTGACCGGCACCAAATACGGCTGCGGCCTGGCCCAGTGCGGGGCCTGTTCGGTGCTGGTGGACGGTAATGTGGTGCGCTCGTGTGTCACGCCAGTGGCCGGAGTGGTCGGGCGTGAAATCACCACCATCGAAGCGATTGAAGACGATGAGGTGGGCAAGCGCGTGGTCGCGACTTGGGTCGAGTATCAGGTGGCGCAATGCGGGTATTGCCAGTCCGGGCAGGTAATGGCCGCGACTGCGCTGCTCAAACACAGCCCCGCCCCTAGCAAAGCGCAGATTGATGCGGCAATGATCAACCTGTGCCGTTGCGGCACCTATAACGCCATCCATGCGGCGGTCGACGCACTGGCCAAGCAGGAGAGCGTCTGATGAACATCCTCAATGAACTGCTCGAGGCACCGGTAAACCTGTCGCGCCGCCGCTTCTTGGCGAGCACGGCGGTGGGCGCGCTGGTGATCGGTTTCGGCCTGCCGCTTGGCTCGTCGAGGGTGCAGGCGGCCACGGCCAACGCCGCAGAACGGGGCACTCAGGTGCCAGCGTTTCTTGAAATTCGCCCGGACGGCACGGTGCGCCTGCTCAGTCCGTTCATGGAAGGCGGACAAGGCACCCACACCGCCATGGCGCAGATTGTCGGCGAAGAGCTGGATGCCGACCCCGCCACGTTCATCGTCGAAGCCGCGCCACCCGGCGAAGCGTATGTGGTGATGGACAACGGCCTGCGCATCACCGGCGGCAGCATGTCGGTGCGCATGAGCTACCCGACCATGCGCCGCCTGGGCGCCCTCGCCCGCGCGATGCTGCTGCAAGCCGGTGCCGCGCAGTTGGGTGTACCGGTTGCCGAACTGACCACCCAGCCTGGCCGGGTGGTACATACGGCTTCCGGCCGTTCGTTGGGCTACGGCGAATTGGCCAGTCGCGCTCTGGACATGCCAGTGCCCGACCCGGCCAGCGTCACGCTGCGCGACCCAAGCCAGTTCCGCTGGATCGGCAAGCCGGTCAAACGCCTGGATGCCTATGACAAATCCACCGGCAAGGCGCAATACAGCATCGACCTGAAAGTCGACAACATGCTTCACGCGGCGGTCCAGCATGCGCCACGCCTGGGCATGACCGTGGGCAGTGTGCGTAACCAGCCGCAAGTGGAAGCCATGAAAGGCGTGCATTCGGTGCACGTGCTGCCCGGCGCCGTGGCGGTAGTGGCTGAACGTTGGTGGCACGCCAAGCGTGCGGTTGAAGCGGTCCAGGTCGACTGGCAAGAAGCGGCTGCGGACTCGACACTGCGCGTCATGCCGGCAGACTTCTCCAGCGACAAGCACCGCGACTTCCTCGCTGCCCAGCAAGTCCCGGCCCGTGACGACGAAAACGAAGGTGACGTGGCCGCCGCCTTGTCAGGCGCCAAGACCAAAATCGAAGCGACGTATCACAACCAATACCTCAACCACGCCCAACTGGAGCCGCCGTCGGCACTCGCACGCTTCAACCCCGATGGCACCCTGGAGATCTGGCTGCCTAACCAGGCGCCTGACATGTTCCGCGCCGACATCGCCAAGCGCACCGGCCTCGACCTCGACAAAATCACCCTGCACTCGCCACTGCTGGGCGGCTTTTTTGGGCGGCACTTTCTGTATGACTCCGCCAATCCCTTCCCCCAGGCCATTGCGCTGGCCAAGGCCGTGGGGCGTCCGATCAAGCTGATCTGGAGCCGTGAAGAAGAATTCCTGCGCGACGTGCTGCGCCCGCTGGCCGTGGTCAAGTTCCGCGCTGCGCTGGATGACAAAGGCTTCCCGGTGGCCATCGAAGCGGTCAGCGCGACCGAAGGCCCGACCGAAGCGCTGGCCGGCAAGCAGGGCGATAAAATCGACCCCACGGCCCTCGAAGGGTTGTCGGGCAAGCCCTACACCATTCCCAACAAACGCATCGCGCAGATCTACGTCAAAGGCGCGCCCATGCTCGGCTACTGGCGTTCGGTGGGCAACTCGCTCAACGACTTCTTCTATGAGTCGTTTCTCGACGAACTGGCGGACAAAGGCGGACATGATCCCTATGAGCTGCGCCTGCATCTGCTGCGCGACAACCCACGGCTGACCACGTTGCTGCGAGCGGCGGGTGAATTGTCCGGTGGCTGGAAGCGTGGCCCCTTCACCGCCGAGGACGGCACCCGACGCGCTCGCGGCGTGGCCATGGCCTCACCGTTCGGCTCCCACACGGCAGCGATCGCCGAAGTGTCCATCGAGAATGGAAAGGTCAAGGTGCACGATATCTGGCAGGCCATCGACCCGGGCAGCATCGTCAACCCGGCGATTGTCGAGGCGCAGGTCAATGGTGCCGTGGCGTTGGGCTTGTCCCAGACCTTGCTGGAAGAAGCGGTGTACGTGGATGGAAAACCACGGGCGCGCAACTACGACCTGTACCCGATCCTGGCGCCCGCACAGATGGCGCGGGTGCATGTACGGGTGGTCGAGAGTGGCGAAAAAATGGGCGGTATCGGCGAACCGCCGTTGCCCGCCGTGGCACCGGCCGTGGCCAATGCGGTGGCGCAGTTGACGGGCCAGCGCGTGCGCAGCCTGCCCTTGAGCCGACACACTTTCAGCTGACCCTCAGGAAACGCCCATGAACAACCGTCGATTCGCAAGAACCGCAGGCTGGCTGGCGCTGCCCTGCCTGGCTGCCGCAGGCCTGCTGGCCTGGTATGTCACCCGTGAACCTGCTACTGCGTTCGAACAGGAACAGGCGGGTGCCAGCTTCGAACCCGCCTTGGTCAGCCGTGGCGAGTATGTCGCCCGCCTCAGCGATTGCGTGGCCTGCCACAGTTTGGCAGGCAAGGCACCGTTCGCCGGGGGGCTGGAAATGGCCACGCCGTTGGGGGCGATTCACGCCACCAACATCACGCCGGACAAAAACACCGGGATCGGCACTTACAGCCTGGCTGACTTCGACCGCGCAGTGCGCCATGGCGTGGCGCCGGGTGGGCGACGGCTGTACCCGGCCATGCCCTACCCGTCCTACGTAAAACTCAGCGATGACGATATAAAAGCGCTGTACGCGTTCTTCATGCAGGGTATACAGCCGGCCAACCAACCGAATATCCCCAGCGATATTCCCTGGCCGCTGAATATGCGCTGGCCGATCGCGCTGTGGAACGGCGTGTTCGCCCCAACCGCTACTTATGCAGCCAAGCCAGACCAGGACGCACTGTGGAACCGTGGTGCCTATATCGTCCAAGGCCCCGGCCACTGCGGCAGCTGCCACACACCACGCGGCCTGGCCTTTAACGAAAAAGCCCTGGATGAATCCGGCAAGCCGTTCCTCGCCGGCGCCCTGCTCGACGGCTGGTACGCACCGAGCCTGCGCCAGGACCCCAACACCGGGCTGGGACGCTGGACTGAGCCGCAGATCGTGCAGTTCCTCAAGACCGGGCGTAACGCGCATGCAGTGGTCTATGGCTCAATGACCGAAGCCTTCAACAATTCCACACAGTTCATGCAGGACGACGACTTGGCCGCCATCGCGCGCTATTTCAAGTCGCTGCCTGGCGACCCGCAGCGCGACGGCACGCCCTGGCAGTATCAGGCGGTGAGCACGAACCAGGACGTCCCCGGCGCCCGCACTTACGCGACCCGTTGCGCCTCGTGCCATGGCCTGGACGGCAAGGGCCAGCCCGAGTGGATGCCGCCACTGGCCGGCGCCACGTCGGCACTGGCCAAGGAAAGCGCCTCCGCGATCAACATCACCCTCAACGGCTCGCAACGTGTGGTCGCCGCCGGCGTTCCCGACGCCTACCGCATGCCGGCGTTTCGCGAGCAATTGTCCGACCAGGAAATCGCTGAGGTGCTGAGCTACGTGCGCGGCACCTGGGGTAATAACGGCGGTGCGGTTGAGGCGAAGGCGGTGGGCAAGTTGCGCGGGCATACCGACCCGGCGAGCAGCAGCCCGATCATCCTGCATATGCGCTGAATTCAGGACTTCAGGTTCTTCACGCTGGCAAACGTTGCCTCGCCCCGCGCCTGCTCCAACACGTTCATGGGCGCGGGCGCAGGCAACGTGTGCAGCACCGGCTTGAGCACGACGGATCGCTCGCTGTCCGTGACTGAACGCTCATCGCTGGGCGGTACGCCGAAGTATTCGCGGTAGCACTTGGAAAAGTGCGGTGTGGACACAAAGCCACAAAGCACGGCCAATTCCACGATTGAAATGGGTGTCTGCTTGAGCAACTGCCGCGCACGGATCAGCCGCAGCCTGAGGTAATAGCGCGAAGGCGAACAGTGCAGGTACTTCTGGAACATGCGCTCAAGCTGGCGACGCGACAACGCGACATACGCGGCCAGCTCGTCCAAGTTGATCGGTTCCTCCAGGTTCGCCTCCATCAATGCCACGATTTCCTGCAACTTGGGTTGCTGGGTGCCCAGCATATGCTTGAGGGGCACGCGCTGATGGTCCTGCTCGTTGCGGATCCGCTCGTACACAAACATGTCGGAAATGGCCGCCGACAGCTCATGCCCGTGATCCCGACCGATCAAGTGCAGCATCATGTCCAAGGGCGCGGTACCGCCCGAGCTGGTGAGACGGTCCCGGTCGAGGCTGAACAGGCTGGAACTGACAGTCACCCGTGGGAAGGCCTCCTGCATGGCGGCCAACCACTCCCAATGCACGCTGCATTCATAGCCATCCAACAAGCCGGCCCGCGCCAACACAAAGCTACCGGTACAAATACCGCCCAATCGCTTGGCGTAACGCGTCTGGCCGCGCAACCACTTGACCAGTTCGCCAGTCACGGTGCCCTGGATGCCGATGCCGCCACAGACAATCACAATGTCGGCGGGCAGCACGCCGAGTATCGAACCGTCAGGCGTGATGGGCACGCCGTCACTGGCCCACACAGGGTTGCCGTCCGGGCTCGCGGTATGCCACTTGTAAAGCTCCTGGCCAGACAGCTGATTGGCCATGCGCAACGGCTCGACTGCAGCCGCCAGTGACATCAAGGTGAACTGGTCCAGCAGCACGAAAACGATGCTGCTGACAGGACGGGCACTCATGGCTGCGAAGCTGCGGCCACTGTTTTTTGCGCGCGTTCAGGCTGCCGCGCGGTGAGCAAGCCGATCAGGGAAATTATCAAGGCCAGGCCGATTGTCGAGGACACTTCAGAACGGTGCTCGGGGGTCACCAGCATCACCGTCAATGCGGTACAGATGAACGCAATGACCAACCAGGTCAGCCACGGAAACAGCCACATCTGGAAGGTCAGCGTGACGTTGCGCTGTCGTAGGATCTTGCGCATGCGCAACTGGGAAATGGCGATCACCAGGTACACCAGCAAGGCGATGGCGCCCGAGCTGGCCAGCAGGAACTGGAACAACCCGGCCGGCGCGAAGTAGCTGAACAGGGTCACTCCCGCGCCCAGGATCGTGCTGGCGATCACCGCCGCCCTTGGCACGCTCGCCGCCGAGGTCTTCCTCATCAGCTGGGGTGCGTCGCCCCGCTTGCCCAGGGAAAACAGCATGCGCGAGGCGATGTAGATGGAGGAATTCATACAACTGGCCACGGCGATCAACACCACCCCATCAACCAGCAGTTTGGCGTGGGGAATGTTCATCAGCTCCAGTGCCCGTTGATACGACCCTACAGACGCCAACAGCGGGTCATTCCATGGCACCACGGAAATCACCACGAAAATCGACAACAGATAGAACACGCCGATGCGCCACATCACCGAGCGCGTGGCCCGGGCGATGTTCTGCGCCGGGTTACTGGATTCGGCCGCCGCGATGGTAACCGCTTCGGTACCGATGAAACTGAACATGATCGTGATGAAAGCCCCGACCACTGCCGACAGCCCGTTGGGCGCGAAACCGCCATGTTCCTCCATCAACCGGCTCAACCCACTGGCCTCCCGCTCGGGAATCCAGCCCATCAAAACCGCGAAGCCCAGACCGATGAAGCCGATGATCGCAATTACCTTGGCCATGGCGAACCAGAACTCGAACTCACCGTACTTGGACACGCTGAACAGATTGGTGACCACCAACAAAAAGATCGACAGCAAGGCAAACAGCCAAGCGTCGATCTGTGGGAACCACTGGTTGAGAATATGCCCGGCGGCCAGGGCTTCGATGGGGATCACCAGCACCCAGAACCACCAGTACAACCAACCGATGGTGAACCCGGCCCAGCGGCCGATGGCCTGGTCGGCATAGGTCGAGAATGACCCCGTATCGGGGTTGGCCACCGCCATCTCCCCCAACATGCGCATAACCAGCACCACCAGCGTGCCGGAGAACAGATAGGCCAGCAGCACCGCCGGCCCAGCCGCGGCGATCGCGTGTCCGGAACCGACGAACAACCCCGCGCCGATAATGCCCGCAATGGAAAGCATGGTGACATGACGCGGCTTGAAGCCCTGTGCCAACTGGCCGTTCGAATCGTTGGAATTCAGGCTATTCATTGTTTTTGTTGTTCTCGGTGATCGACGTCAGGGCGTACTGACTGAAGGGTCAGGCGATCATCATTTCTTAATGATGGGTCACCTTACGCGGCCTGACTTCACTGAAAACAGCCTGAAAGCGGCAGGGATTGGTCTGATATCGACATCGGTAAGCGCAGGCGATGATGTCAACGACGCCGATAACTTTTTTGCCCGGAAGGCGTGAGGCAGTAAACCCCACCCCTTGGTCCGGTGCAGTAAGCACCACTGCCGCAGCCGCAGCTATCTTTAAGATCTTGCAGCGGTTGCAACGCGGGCCGTGCCTGGCGATTGCCGATGTAGGCCGGACAACTTTTTTTCGAAGCACTGATGGAGCCGTCGTTGCACAGGAACGCGTCACCATCACAGCCCGCAATCCCACCCTTGCGACCTGAACAAGGCGTATTGGCAGCCAGGGTGATCGTGCTTGATAGCATCAAAACGAGGCCCAGCATCACTCTACGGTTGTAAGAACGAGACATTGCGGACACTCAAAAAGGGTGGCTTGATGCTATCAACCTTTGCCTGGCTTTAAAAATAGTCCGTTGTTCTATAAGACGCCTAACAGGTGAAATGGCTCAGATACTGCTTGCGACTGACGGCGTTTACAAAAAAGACACTTAAGCGTCTATTTCATAAATCGCAGGCAAAAAAAGCCACTCACCAGAGTGGCTTTTCTTGCCGGAGCAGGAAATCATTTAATTCTGGATTTGTTTTCGGAGCATCTCAAGGCCAAAAAATTGATCGAACAGCAGCCTTCGTGATGCCTGAACCCCTCGGCGCGACTGGATGCTCATCCCCCCATGCAGTTATCAACGGACAGATAAGCTCAGGATTAACGTTTAGCCTTCAAAAGAACAGCCACACCGAGGACAGCGGAAAGAATAGAGCCCATAAGCACGCCAACCTTCACCTCATCGACCAAATGCGGGTTATCCGGGAAGGCCAGCGCCCCGATGAACAGGCTCATTGTGAAACCAATGCCGCACAGCAGCGCTACACCGTACAGCTGAGACCAATCACATTGCTCAGGCAGCTTGGCCAGCCCTGCGCGAATCGCCAACGCAGCCAAACCAAACACGCCAATTTGCTTGCCTAACAATAGCCCAAGCGTAACCCCCAGAGGTACCGGGTCGATCAGGTTATTGGGCGAGATACCGGCAAGAGAGACACCCGCATTGGCAAAACCGAAGATGGGTACAACGGCGAAAGCGACCCACGGGTGCAGCTTTTCTTCCAAGTGGATGAGCGGCGATTTGCGCTCGCTGCTCGCCGCCCGCATCGGAATGCACAGTGCGAGAATGACACCTGCCAGGGTTGCGTGGATACCCGACTGAAGCATAAAGAACCACAGCAGACCGCCCGCTATCAGGTAAGGCCAGAGCCGGGTCACACCGAATCGGTTGAGCATCACCAGGAACACAATAACGCTCAGTGAGGCCAGCAACATGCTGACCGACAAGCCGCTGGTGTAAAACAGGGCGATGATCAGTACGGCGCCAAGGTCATCAAGAATCGCCAGCGCGGATAGAAAGATTTTCAACGAAATGGGCACACGTTTACCGAGCAGCGATAGTACGCCCAAGGCAAACGCGATATCGGTCGCTGCAGGAATAGCCCACCCCCCCAAGGTTTCGGCATTGCCCCAGTTGACCGCAATGTAGATCAAAGCAGGCACCAGCATACCGCCTACCGCGGCGAACCCTGGAAGTGCGCGCTGGCTCCAGCTCGATAATTGGCCAACCAGCATTTCACGCTTGATCTCCAACCCGACCAACATGAAAAAGACAGCCATCAGGCCATCATTGATCCAGTGCTCAATCGAGAGGCCAACGACTTTTACGTGCAGTGACGAGAAGTAAATGTCTGCCAACGGGGAGTTGGCGACGAGGAGTGCTATCGAAGCAGCGGCCATGAGTATCAGGCCACCCGCGGATTCCGCGGCCAGGAATCGGGAGAAAAAAGCACGCGTGTCGCGTGATTCACGATGGCCGTGGGTTTTATCCGGACGTGAAGATTTCAAGCTCATAGGCACAGCCACTCCGCGCGGCGGCCCGACCTGCGCTGAATTAAACCTGCCCTCCCGCGTTTTGCGGTGACACCCATGGGCGTATTCTACATGATACGTTCGTGCAAGCCCGCCTATCGGTTGTGCGCGTGCGCAACTGCCGGTTAGTATCCTGTGGTCTATCGACGACACGCCAAAGGAGTTACCTTGCCCCGTTCCAACTGGCTGCCTACGCCGCCATAGCGCACCGCCCCCTCGCACGACCCTGACCGCCTCCTAGCTGCGGTCGTATTTTGCCGCGCCCGCTTTTTTGGCCGCAGCCACTCCACAACTCAATTGAAGACAGATACACACGCACTGCTCAGCGCCCACCGCTGCGCGGGATGTGGTACCTGCCATGGGTGAATCAATGTTTGAAAAGTTCAAAGTCGCTTGGCTGTCGAATATCCGAGCCGATGTTCTCGCGGGCCTCGTTGTCGCACTGGCCCTTATTCCAGAGGCTATTGCCTTTTCTATTATTGCCGGCGTCGACCCAAAGGTTGGCCTTTATGCCTCTTTCTGTATCTGCACTGTGATCTCGTTTGTTGGGGGGCGTGCGGCAATGATCTCGGCGGCCACCGGCGCCATGGCATTGCTCATGGTCAACCTGGTCAAGGATCACGGCCTTCAGTACCTCCTCGCCGCCTCGCTGACATGCGGCGTACTTCAAATCATCGCGGGCTATTTGCGGCTGGGCGAGCTGATGCGCTTCGTATCGCGATCAGTCGTCACAGGTTTCGTTAACGCCTTGGCGATCCTGATTTTCATGGCGCAGCTGCCAGAACTCACCGGGGTAACCTGGCCTGTTTACGCCATGACTGCTGGCGGACTGGCGATTATTTACCTGTTCCCAAGGCTGCCGGCCGTAGGAAAACTGCTCCCCTCGCCGCTCGTATGCATCATCGTGCTGATGGCGATTTCGATCTACATGGGCCTGAATATACATACGGTAGGCGACATGGGTTCGCTGCCTGATAGTCTGCCGATATTCTTGTGGCCAAGCGTGCCGCTAAACCTTGAAACACTGATGATTGTACTGCCGTACTCTGCCGCGCTGGCAGTGGTCGGTTTGCTGGAGTCGATGATGACAGCAACCATCGTCGACGACCTGACAGACACGAGCAGCGACAAGAATCGTGAATGCAAAGGCCAGGGTATCGCCAACATCACCAGCAGCCTCATTGGCGGCATGGCAGGGTGCGCGATGATCGGGCAGTCGATGATCAATGTTAAATCTGGCGGACGAACCCGCTTGTCTACGCTGAGTGCAGGCGTTTCACTGCTGATCATGATGATCTTCATGGGCGACTGGCTCGCCCGCATACCGATGGCCGCGTTGGTCGCCGTGATGATCATGGTCTCCATCAGCACCTTCAGTTGGGACTCCATCCGCAATCTCAAAGACTATCCGCTCTCAACGAACATCGTGATGCTGGTCACTGTGGTCGTGGTCGTCGCGACCCATAACCTGGCCTACGGCGTTGTCGCAGGCACCTTGCTGGCCGCCATGTTCTTCGCCAACAAGATCGGACATTACCTGGAGGTCACCTCTCAGCGTGACCCCGCACATGCCCATCGCACTTACTACGTCACAGGCCAGGTGTTTTTTGGCTCAGCGGACAGGTTCACTCATTCGTTCGACCTTAAGGAACGGCTGGAGACCCTGACCATCGATCTTCGAGAGGCCCACTTTTGGGATATCACTTCAGTCGCTGCGCTCGACAAGGTCGTGCTCAAGCTACGCCGAGAAGGGGTTCACGTGGATGTCATCGGGATGAACCAGGCTACGTCCACGATCGTGGATCGCTTTGGCGTTCACGACAAACCCGATGGCATAAATAAGTTGATGGGGCATTAAGCGGGCCCGCGCAAACCTGTTCATTGCACTCAAGCGAATAGATTGCAGCCGACAAAGACGTCATGTGGCGGTGACATATTCGATCGAAGGGCTATGCAATTGGCAGGTTTTGGCGGTTTTGTTCTAAAAGCTTGTTAGGATAACGGCGTTTATATCTCGTTTTACCATAGGAACAGCGGGGATAATCACAACTACACGTTAAGACGTGCCAACAACAAGGAGATTCTTATGGTTGAAAAGCCTACGGATGATCGGCCTAACACCCCTCACATTGCCAGTGAGGACGGTATTCCGGCTCCAAGTGGAGCTGCCAATCTGATCGACACCGACTATGTTATTGGTCAAGACAATATCAAGGGAGAGTTTTCGTTCTCGCTCGATATCCACGGCAAAGTCTTCATCATTTCAGCGGCCACCATCCTGCTGTTCGTGATTTTGACACTGGCCTTGCAGAATGAAGTAGAACCCCTCTTCAGCGCTATCCGGAACTGGTTAACCAGCCACCTCGCCTGGCTCTTCATGAGCATTGCGAACGTTTTTGTGGTGCTGTGCATTGCGCTGATTTTCTCCCCGCTGGGGAAGGTACGTTTGGGCGGCAGAGATGCCAAACCCGATCACTCCTACGTCGGATGGTTTTCAATGCTGTTTGCCGCGGGCATGGGCATCGGCTTGATGTTTTATGGCGTCGCAGAACCGATGTCGCATTACGCGGCGTCCATGGGAGGCGTGACAGTCGATGCGAGCGGCGTGCGTACGGACTGGGCGCCGTTGGGCGGTGCAGCAGGCGATATGAAAGCATCCGCCGACTTGGCAATGGCCGCTACGATCTTTCACTGGGGACTTCATCCCTGGGCGATCTATGCGATTGTGGCGTTGTCCTTGGCGTTGTTTTCTTACAACAAGGGGTTACCGCTTTCGATACGCTCGATTTTCTATCCACTGTTGGGTGAGCGCGTTTGGGGCTGGCCGGGGCATATCATCGATATCCTGGCGGTATTCGCCACGCTATTCGGGTTGGCAACCTCTCTGGGCATTGGTGCAGAGCAGGCTGCCGCGGGGATTGAATACCTCTTCGGGATACAATCGACGAACCTCAGTAAAGTCGTGCTGATCGTTGGCATTACCTTGATCGCGCTGTGGTCAGTCCTTGCCGGTTTGGACAAGGGCGTCAAAATGCTTTCCCAGATCAATATGGGACTCGCATTGCTCTTACTGGTGTTTATCATCGCAGTGGGACCGACCTTGGCCATCTTCACAGGGTTCTTCAAGAACCTGGTGACGTATGCTGAATACCTGCCGGCACTGTCAAATCCATTCGGCCGCACTGACACCCAATTCACCCAGGGCTGGACGGCCTTCTACTGGGCGTGGTGGATCAGTTGGTCGCCGTTTGTAGGCATGTTTATCGCGCGCGTCAGTCGTGGTCGCACCGTCAGAGAGTTTCTGATCTCGGTCTTGCTCGTTCCCTCAGTGGTGTCTGTGCTGTGGATGACAACGTTCGGCGGAACCGCCATTGACCAAACGACTTTACAGGGCCTGGTGGGCGTCAAGGACGCTGTGCTGGAGCTGAAGTTGTTCGCCATGCTGGGAGAGCTGCCGCTTAAAGAGATCACCTCCTTCCTGGGCATCGTTCTGGTCATTGTGTTTTTTATTACCTCCTCGGACTCAGGCTCCTTGGTAATCGACACGATCACCGCCGGCGGCAAGGTGGATGCGCCTGTGCCTCAGCGTGTGTTCTGGGCGGTCATCGAGGGCGTGATTGCGATTGCCCTCTTGTTGGGCGGCGGTCTTGTAGCACTGCAGGCAATGGCAGTGTCCACAGGGTTGCCTTTCGCAATCGTTTTAATGCTGGGATGCATATCCCTCGTGAAAGGACTGATGTCTGAGCCTCGTTAGCACTTAGGGCTTTCGCTGTCAGCGCACAGCAAACACACCCGTGACGCCATCGCCCGGGGCGATGGCGTCCGTCTGAGCAGGCGGGTATTAACGACAGAAAAAACCACCCCGGTAAGAACTTGGTACATGCATGCATGAACGCTCACGTTCTGGTTGTCAGCAGCGTTTGGTATTAGACACTTAAACGTAGCGCAGCACTTTAGTGCATCGACTGATGCCCGCAGACGACTGAGCAGAGCACCTATAGCGAGAGGCCAGATTAAGTTTATTACCGTCAGGTCGATAGACTGGTTACCTAGATCATTCCCTCGCGTTAGGAAGTTCGCATGAACCTTAGAAACCTCAACGTAGCACCCCGAGCTTCCTTGTTTTTCGCGTCGATCATTGCATTGGTCTTTGTGCTCGGCGCGGTCGCTGCTGTGCAAATGGGCAAGCTGCAGGACGCCGAAAAAGATGTCGAAAACAATTGGCTTCCAAGTATCCGACAAACGGCGTTGATGAACGTTGGCGCAATGCGGCTCAGACTTGAAACCCAGCGTGCACTTGCTGACCCTCAAGCAGTTCAATCGACGGTTGCGTCCTTCCCAGGCTACCGGAAGGCGTTCGCGGATGCGGTGCTAAATTATGAATCTCTGATCACGGGTAACGACGAACGCGCGCTTTATCAAGTAGTGACAGCGTCCGCCGATGCGTACGCCAAACAACTGGATATCCTCGAACCGTTGATGGCGCGCGGTGACATACCTGCCGCCGTCAACCTCGTGAGTACAGGTATACGGCCGTTGACGAATAGGATGGAGGGTGAAATCAAAGCCCTGACTGACTTCAACAACGACGGCGCCACAGCGGCTGGGCAATACGCAACCAATACTTACTCCGAAGGCATCTGGACAATCATTGGCCTTATTACCGTCGTCGTCGTCCTGACTGTCGGGTTGGCAATACTTCTGACCAAGAGCATTACGACCCCAATCGGTGCAGCGTTATCTGTGGCAGAACGCATCGCCGGCAGTGATCTCTCCAAAGAAGTGCACGTCAGCGGGAAGGATGAAGCCGGACGCCTGTTAAAAGCGCTGGCCCAGATGCAAGAGAACCTTCGCCGAACCATCATGCAAATCGGCGACTCATCTACACAGCTGGCCTCAGCCGCAGAAGAAATGACAGCGGTCACTGAGGAATCCAGTCGAGGTCTCATCTCCCAAAATGATGAAGTCAACCAAGCGGCCACTGCGGTAACTGAGATGAGTGCGGCGGTTGATGAGGTGGCCCGTAATGCGGAGTCGGCCTCGGAAGAGTCGCGTCGCACCCAGGGCTTCACTGAAACCGGTTTAGAGCGAGTCTCTCAAACGTTGAAGTCGATTGAAAAACTCAGCGGCAATGTTGAAGCCACGAGTGACAAGATTCAGGTTTTGTCACAGCGGGCTCAAAGCATCAACAAAGTCGTCGAAGTGATTCGTGCAATCGCAGAGCAAACTAACCTTCTGGCGTTGAACGCAGCGATTGAAGCTGCCAGGGCTGGTGAGCAAGGCCGCGGCTTTGCAGTCGTTGCTGACGAGGTCAGGGCGTTGGCGCACAGAACGCAGTCTTCCACTCAAGAGATCGAACAGATGATCTCTGCAATGCAGAGCGATTCAGCTGAAGCAGTGGAAGCCATGAGTAAAAGCAAAGAGCTGGCAACCCAATCCCTCGATGTGGCACAGGAGGCCAGCAGTTCACTCGATCAGATCGCCAAGGCCATTACGCAGATTAATGAGCGAAATATGTTGATCGCAACGGCGTCTGAAGAGCAGGCCCATGTTGCACGAGAAGTTGATCGTAATCTCGTCAGCATTCGAGAGCTTGCCGTGCAGAGTTCTGCGGGCGCCAGTCAAACAGCCAGCGCGTGCGGGGAAATGTCAAAGTTGGCGGTTGACCTTAATAGGATGGTGAATCGCTTCGTCGTTTGAAAAAATGACGCAGGACACGCGGTGTGTGCCTGGCGCGATGAGGGCTCTCAAACGGATCATGAGACACGCTGAGTGCTTGACTGGACGTCTTTGCAAGCTCAATGGCCGAGGTAATGGCAGCCCGCGCTTGCGGGCTGTTCCTCCCGCACATCGGTCCGGTTAGGGCCGATGCCTGAGCCAGGATGTCACAAGCATTCACCGCACTGAGTACCGCTGGCGAGTCAATGCGCACAGGAATATCGGTCGGACAGCCGTTAGCGTTTCACTATCAAGCGGTCACTCAGTTCCATAGCTCGCCAACAGGCGTGGACGCTGAGTAATAAGTCGCTACCTGCGCCTGCAACAGTTCTGCGGTTGCCAGGGCATCGGTTAATGCATGGTGCGCGTGATAAGCCGGAAGGCCAAGGCGCGCTCGGCTATCTGCCAGCCTTATGGACGGTTGTGAGCGCCCCATAAGTCGGGCGAACCACCCGCGCTTTTGCCGGTGCAGTCGGGCTTCCAACTGCATCGTATCGATGACCGGGAACTCAAACCCTTCCCCTAAATGCCTGCGCACTGCCTGATCCAAAAAGGCCCGTTCAATATTCCGATAATGGACCACCATCACCTTGCCTGCCATGGCCTCCAGCAATGGAGCCAGCACCTGCTCAAAGGTGGGCGCATCTGAAATTTCAGCATGGGTTATGTGATGAAACGTCACCGACTTTTCATTCAGCTCGGACGCTGGTTTTATTACCCAGTAAAGCGAGTTCCCACAATAAATGCGCTGCAGCGTGAACGGCATGACCCCGATGCTCACAACGCTGTCAGCTTGCGCATCAAGGCCGGTGGTTTCCACGTCCATGGCCAGCAGTTGCACGCTGTCAATGGAGGCCTGCGCAGAGACCGCGCCGGCTTGATAGAACTGTCGCAAGCGGCTGTTAACGGCATTGTCTGCCAGGGTCTCGAACCTCGAAGACCACTCCAGCATTTTATGATCGGGTTGCACTTTCACGTGTTTCATGACGGCAGGCGACCCTTTGATGGATAGCGGAATCTTAAGAAATTCTGGCCATTACTCAAAACCTGAAACGCCTCTTTCAGGTTATGTCGCTCACTGTTGGAAAAGCGTTCCGGTTCGACGTAATTATTGAGCGCAGCGCCCTGCTCCAGTGCGTCAACCTGGTGTCGAATTCGCACCATCGACAGGAACTCCAGCGCGTATCGCAGTTGCTTTAATGCTTCAGGCGGAATGACGTTGCTCTTCGCGATGGCATCCATGCGATCAAATGAATTCTGCGCGGTACTGCCACACGCGAGCGCATGGATGCGGATCAGGTCCGTCAGCGGTGCGGTGCCTCGACCCTTGAGGTTGATGATCCGTTTGTGCTGCCCGTCTGTCTCAACGACAAAAGTACGGAAAAAGCCCAATGGCGGCGTCCGGTTAAGCGCAATCCGAGCCATGGCACTCAAAAAAACAGGATGTGCGCTGGATTTTCGAGCGCACAGCACCTTAAGCTCTTGTACCAGTTCCACTTGGCCAAACACGCCGTCCAGGTCGAAAAAAATACAACTATTGAGCAACGTCGTCGGGTTAGGCTTTTCGATCCACTGATCAAAATAACTTCGCCATACCTTCAATGGCTGACGCCACTGGTCGTTCGTCGCCATGATCCCGCCTTTGCAATAGCTGTAACCGCACGCGGCCAGGCCATCACTCACAAACGTCGCCAACGCTCGGAAGTAAGCATCGTGCTGGAGCGGATCGAAGCCGTCGTCGAGCACCAGGGCATTATCCTGGTCAGTCACCAATAACTGCTCATCACGCGCCATGGAACCCAGCACCATGAAGCAGTAAGGCACCGGAGGCGGCCCCAGCTTTTTCTCTGCCAGTTCCAGCAAACGCTGGGTAAAGGCACGGCCAATGCCGGAAATCGCGCTACCAATCATGTGCGCCGTCGCGCCGTCACGCACCATGCGGATGTAGGTGCCGCGCAGGTCACGCAAAAGCGATTTCAGACCGTCGACCGACGTCTGGTTAGAGATTCTGTTGACCAGGTACAGACTGCTGTGTGACTCGTAGCGGATGATATCCGACAGGTTGATCAGCCCGATCGGATGGCCATGGTGGACCACCGGCAGATGGTGAATATTACGGCGCAACATCACCAGCATCGCTTCAAACACTGAGTCGTCGGCGCCTATCGTTACCGGCTCGGCCGTCATGATGTCTCGGGCAGCCGTTTCGCCAGCGTTTCGGCCGGCCGCGACAACGCGTGTGCGAAGGTCCCGATCCGTCACGATTCCCTGGATTTGAGCCGCCTGCAAGCCCGCTGATGACATCACTAGCACGCAAGAAACGCTTTGTTCTGTCATGATTTTTGCCGCGTCGCCAACGCAGGTATCCGACGTGACCCATACCAAAGGCCGAGAGATAAGGCCGCGGCATTTGAGCTGAATAAGCTCACTCGCACGCCCCTGCGCCTCAACGGCAGTCTTGAGCCTGGAGTGCCCCTCAGCTTCAACGAAGTCGGCGAACGCATCATGCTGCGCACACAGGTCGGCGAAGACGTCGGCGGGTATGTAATAAATCAGGCTATCTTCCAAGGCTCTGGCGGGAAAACGCACCTTGTTACTGCGCAACAAACCGGCCTGACCGAAGAGGTCGCCTTCGACAAGTCGGTTGTAGAGTTCGCCATTGCGCCGGTAAATCTCCACCGCACCACTACGCACATAGTGCAAGTCATGAATGATCGCGCCCGCTTCAAGGATGTCACTGCCGGCCTTGAAATAACTCACTTCTACCCGCCGAGCGATGGCGTCTACCGATTCCTTTGGCAGCGTATCAAATGGAGCGAAACGGTAGAGGTGGTCGCTAATCTCCTGTAACTCGATTTGCATGAAACCTCGAAATGCTGAAAAGAATTAAACTTGCGAGCGCCCTACATCGCAAAGGGCAGTGGTCTTTCTGTGTCGCCCACCACATCACATCCCGATACGAGGAGCAAGCGCCACGTCTGATCTACGCTATGAGTGGCAACAAATGCTGCGTAACGGCTGGCCGTCATATTTACACTCCCGGCAGGCGCGGCATTCACTGAATGCACCGCGCAGGCGGCGGTTATTTCTGAACGCTCAGAGGTATTTGCGATCTGCATTGCCTAGGGTGCTTTCCTCATCCTGTGTTTTTGGAGCGGGTCAATGCTGAACATTATTGCGATCTTCCTTTGCATCACAGCAGTACTCGCCTATCTCAATCGGCGCTACGTCGGCCTGCCATCCGCCATCGGTGTAATGGGCATTGCCTTGGGCCTGTCACTGTTGAATATGGCATCCGATGCGCTGGGCTTTCATGCCTTGCATACCCTTGAGCAATCGCTGGTGGAGTCCATCGACTTTTCCGAACTGCTGATGCAAGGCATGTTGTCATTGCTGCTCTTTGCTGGCGCGTTGCATGTGGACCTGTCGGAGCTGCGGGCCTACAAATGGCAGGTTGCATCCTTGGCCGTGGTAGGGACAACGCTCTCGACATTGTTCATCGGCTTTGGGCTCTGGGCGCTGTTGTCCCTTACCGAACTGCAGCTACCGTTAGCTTATTGCCTGGTGTTTGGCGCGCTGATCTCCCCCACCGACCCCATCGCCGTGATGGGTATTCTGAAATCTGCCGGCGCGCCAAATAGCGTGGAGCTGGTCATTTCCGGTGAGTCACTGTTCAACGACGGTGTGAGTGTCGTGCTGTTTTCGCTGATCGTCGCAATGATTGCCAGCGGGGAGGCACCGTCGGTTAGCGGCGCATCGCAGCTGTTACTGAAGGAAGCCGGGGGCGGTGCCCTGTTAGGCGCCTGCGTGGGCTATATCACTTACAGAATGCTCAAGAGTATCGATAGCTATCAGGAGGAGGTGCTCATCACCCTGGCCGCGGTTCTCGGCGCCTATGCAGTCGCCACTCAGTTCCATGTTTCGGGCCCATTGGCGATGGTGGTGATGGGACTGATTGTGGGTAACCAAGGACGCTCCCATGCCATGTCCGAGCAGACTGAAAAAAACCTGGACATGTTCTGGGAACTGATCGATGAAATACTCAACGCAGTGCTGTTTGTATTGATCGGCTTGGAAGTCGTTCTGATCCAGTTCTCCAACCCATTGCTCACCACGGGCCTGCTGGTCATATTGCTGACGTTGTTATCACGATTGTTGACTGTAGGGGTTCCCATTGCGGTATTGGGTAAACGCTTCCGCCTACCGGAAGGTGCCTGGAGTGTGATGACCTGGGGCGGCCTGCGTGGCGGGATATCGGTGGCATTGGCGTTGTCGCTGCCCCCAGGCGCAGCTCGCGATATCGTGGTTTCCCTGACGTACCTGGTGGTCGTTTTTTCTATCCTGATCCAAGGCATGTCGATCGGTAAATTGGTCAAGCGAGTCATTCCTTGTGCAGCAACCAAAGACGCTGGATGAACCCTTGGCCCGGCAGAAGACTCCATTAAGGATAATCAACTCACCGCCTTCGTTTCCCTGAATCCTTGCGGTGGGTTCCATCGTGTTATTTGCAGAAGGGATAAAAAATGCTCGCACGCTGGCGCTGGGTGCTACACCAATTGACCAAACGGCTGTGGTTCAGGGCGAGTCTGTTTTCCTTGCTGGGCATTGCGACCGCGTTACTCGCCGTTGTCTTCAAGGACTACATTCCCGAGTCGTTGCCCGCCCGCATCGGTGCCGACGCCGTCGATAAGATATTGGGCATCATTGCCTCAAGTATGCTCGCGGTGACGACCTTTTCGTTAAGTACCATGGTCAGCGCTTACGCTGCAGCGAGCAGCGGCGTGACGCCGCGCGCCACTACACTGGTGATGGAAGACACCACGACACAAAATGCCCTGGCCACCTTTATCGGCTCATTCCTGTTCAGCCTGGTTGGGATCATTGCGCTGAGTACCGGCGCCTACGGTACAAAAGGGAGGGTTTTGCTATTCGCGGTAACCATCGCCGTGGTCATTCTGATTGTCTACACCCTTTTGCGCTGGATCGATCATTTGTCCAAGCTTGGCCGGGTGGGAGAAACCATTGACCGTGTCGAGCAGGCAACCATTGATGCCATTAACAATCGAGTCCAATGGCCGCATTTGGGGGCAGCCGCCTACCCTTGCGAGTCAGTGATCCCCCGTTCTGCGCTGATCATCACAAGCCTCCACACGGGGTACGTCCAGCACATTGACGTTCAGGCGTTAGGCGCGATCGCCAAAGCAGACGAGATACAGATATTTATGGACGTCCTGCCGGGAAGCTTTGTGCATGTCGGCATGCCGCTCGCAAGAACCGTCAGCTTGAACAAGGCACGCGGGGAAGAACTGGCGTCGAGCAACGAAAAAATCATCGCTACCCTGGCTATAGGCGTGCGTCGAACGTTCGAACACGACCCCCGGTTCGGCTTGTCAGTGTTGTCGGAGATCGCCTCCCGCGCCTTGTCGCCGGCCGTCAATGACCCCGGCACCGCCATTGACGTCATTGGGCGCGGTGTCAGAAGCCTGACATGTTGGGGTAAACCTAAAGAACCCGCCGCGAAAATCGACGCTGACTGCCAACACGTTTACCTGAGCGGTTTGACCGTGGATGACCTGTTCGATGACTTCTTCGCACCGATTGCCAGAGATGGCGCGGGCCTGGTGGAGGTCGACCTGCGAATGATGAAGGCCCTTGTAAGCTTGGCACAGATAAACCCGACGATGTTCAGGGGTGCCTGTACCCGGCACGCAGAACGGCTGCTCAAGCACGCGAACACTGCGCTTGTACTCGAAGAGGACCGGCACACGCTCAGCGCAGCGGCGCGACCGCTGCTGCACTGACACTCTCTACGTGTTGGCTTTTTGCGCGGCGGCGCCACTGCCGTCCGATTGCAGAAAGCCACGCGCCAACTGCTGATAGAGCTCGGGGCCCATCCTGGCACTGACTGCTTTGGCAATCAGCGCAACAGCCATCAGACTGATGACCATGCCATGGCTGTCGATCATCTCCATCACGATGATTGCAGAAGTGATCGGCGATTGCGTGACTGCTGCCAGAAACCCCACCATGCACAGTGCAATGATGGGCTGTGCCGCCAGGGCGAAGTATTCAGCAACATTGGCCCCGACAGCAGCGCCTACCGCCAAAGAGGGGGCAAAAATACCGCCCGGTATACCGGAAAAATAAGTCACGACGGTCGCCAGAAAACGCGTAATCGGCGCGTGCCACGGCAAACCGACATCAGACACGATGATCTGGGAGGTGATCCCGTAACCGCTGCCAAAGGACATGCCACCGCTGAGCCAACCGAGAATCGCCACGATCATGCCGCAGCCACCTGCAAACCAGACTGGATGCAGGCGGCGCCATTCCCAGACGACAAAACGGCGATAGCGCTGTGGCCACAGGAGCATCCGACTGAACAATCCCCCCATAAGGCCACAGCCAATACCAATCGTCAGTATCGGAAGAACGATATCGAGATTGGCCTCTTGTACGTCGAAGTGCCCGAAATAGTTGTAGTTGCCCTGCAAGGCAATCGCGACCATCCCCGACAAGATGATCGTGCTGAGCAACACCCCGCTGGTGCGGGTTTCCAACTTGCGCCCCAACTCCTCTACCGCAAAGGCCACACCGGCCAAAGGCGTATTGAAGGCGGCGGCAATACCCGCTGCGCCACCGGCCAGGATGAGGTCTTCAGGGCGAATGATGCGTGCGTTGGGTAGGTAACGATGAAAGAAATGCATGATTGAAGCGGCGACTTGCACCGAAGGCCCTTCACGCCCCGCTGAAAAGCCACCGGTCAGGGCCAGGGTACCGAGGCCTATCTTGGCGAAGGCCAGACGCAATGACACCAACGTATGCACAGGCTTGCCTTGGTGGGCCAACCGTGTGGCGGCGATCACCTGGGGAATACCGCTGCCTTGGGCCCCTGTAAAAAAACGCGAGGTCATCCACACCACAAACATGCCGATCAGCGGCGTGTAGATAAACGGCAGCCACGGCCGGGCGGCGGCCTGTTGGGCGAACTGCATCAGCGCCAGGTCAGCCAGCCGGGCGAACATCACAACCAGCAACCCTGCGAGGGTAGCAGCAGCCCAGAGCGTCACTCGAGTACGCCATCGGATCGAGGCAAAACGACGACGTATCAGCAATATCGGTTTGATCACCCGAGCGGATTCCCCTTGTTGATATTCAATAAAATGTAATAACCAGATTAACGGGTTAAACGGTCAGGTCCAACCGGCAGTGACCCGATCACTACAACTCCGGCTCGCGTCTAACCGCTCGCTCGGCACCCTCACCCAGCCATTCTGATACATAGTATGACTGTCCGCTCGCCACTGCGGTGATCAATCAACTACAGTTGAGTCGCTCTGAATAAAAACAAGACAAGCCGGAGAGATTCCCATGCGAGTAAAGAACCGCTTCATCCTGCTGGCAGCCGCCGCAACCCTGACACTCACCACCGCGACACAGGCAGCCCCGGTATTCATTAACATCCTGACAGGCGGCACCAGCGGGGTGTATTACCCGATCGGGGTCGGCCTCTCCCAGATCTACAATGAAGGCATCCCCGGCGTAAAGACTTCGGTTCAGGCCACCAAGGCCTCCGTGGAGAACCTGAACCTGCTGCAATCGGGTCGAGGCGAGTTGGCACTGGCGCTGGGTGACTCGGTGGCGGATGCCAAGAACGGCGTCGAGGAGGCAGGCTTCAATACACCACTGACCAAGTTACGCGCCATTGCCGGCGCGTACCCCAACTACATTCAAATCGTGGCCAGCAAAGAGTCGGGGATCAAGACGCTGGCGGACCTTAAAGGCAAGACTATCTCAGTCGGAGCGCCGAAATCGGGTACCGAGTTGAACGCACGGGCGATTTTCAAGGCGGCGGGCCTGACCTACGCAGACATGGGCAAGGTGCAATACCTGCCCTTTGCCGAGTCAGTTGAGCTCATCAAGAACCGGCAACTGGATGCCACGCTGCAGTCTTCCGGACTGGGCATGGCCGCCATCCGCGACTTGTCATCGGTGATGCCGCTGAACTATGTGGCGATCCCCCCGGAAGTGGTGGCGAAAATCGGCAACGCGGCCTATCACAGCGCGGTGATTCCGGCCAACACCTATGATGGCCAACCTGACGCGGTGCCGACGGCTGCGATCACCAACATTCTGGTGACCCGCTCGGATGTACCCGATGAGCTGGCCTACCAGATGACAAAATTATTGTTCGAAAACCTCCCCCGCCTCGGTAACGCTCATTCGGCTGCCAAGGACATCACCCTGGAAAACGCCACCAAGAACCTGCCGATTGCACTTCATCCGGGTGCCGAACGCTACTACACCGAAAAAGGCGCGCTCTAGCCACGCACGGCGCAGCGGCACCCGATCGCTGCGCCAACGGTCCGCCCTTTTTCCATGCAGTGAGGCAGGCAGCTAATGAGTGAAGATCATCACGGCATCTCTGCGAACCCGCGAGACTGGCCAAAAACGCTGTTTTACGTCGCGTTGTTATTTTCGATCTTTCAGATCGTCACGGCAGCGTTTTCACCCTTTTCAAGCCAGGTACTGCGCGCGATACACGTCGGCTTTCTATTGTGGGTGGTTTACCTGAGCTATCCGGCCTATGGCAACAAGCGCCCCTGGCAACCATTGGCCTGGGTTCTCAGCCTGGCAGCCATTGCCACCGCCTTCTATCAATGGTGGTACGAGGCTGACCTGATCCAGCGCTCTGGGGACCTGACAACCGCGGACACGGTGATCGGCATTGTGCTGGTGGTGCTGGTGTTCGAAGCCGCGCGACGGGTGATGGGCATTGCCCTGCCGATCATATGCGGGTTGTTCCTGGCGTATGGTTTGTTTGGCGAGTATCTACCGGGTGAACTGGCCCATCGAGGTTATGGCTTCGACCAAATCATCAACCAACTGTCTTTTGGCACCGAAGGGCTGTACGGCACGCCCACCTATGTTTCGGCGACCTACATCTTCCTGTTTATCCTGTTCGGCGCATTCCTCGAACAGGCAGGCATGATCAAACTGTTCACCGACTTTGCGATGGGCCTGTTCGGCCACAAACTGGGTGGGCCGGCCAAAGTCGCCGTGGCCTCATCGGCGCTGATGGGCACTATTACCGGCTCGGGGATCGCCAACGTGGTGACCACAGGGCAATTCACCATCCCGCTGATGAAGCGCTTTGGTTACCGGGCTGCCTTTGCCGGCGGAGTGGAAGCGACCGCCAGCATGGGCAGTCAACTGATGCCGCCGGTCATGGGCGCCGTCGCCTTCATCATGGCCGAAACCATCAACGTACCGTTTGTGGAGATCGCCAAAGCGGCATTGATCCCCGCCATCCTGTATTTCGGTTCGGTCTTCTGGATGGTCCACCTGGAAGCCAAGCGCTCCAACCTCAAGGGGTTGCCCAAGGATCAATGCCCCAGTGCGTTGAACGCTGTGAAGGAGAACTGGTACCTGCTGATCCCACTGCTGGTATTGGTCTACTTGCTGTTTTCAGGGCGTACGCCGTTGTTTTCCGGCATGGTCGGACTGGCACTCACGGCTATCGTGATTCTCGGCTCGGCGATCATCCTGAGAGTACAAAGCTTTGGCTTGCGCTGCGCCTTCTGGATAGCGCTGGGCATCCTCTGTACCGGTTTTTTCCAACTGGGAATCGGCGTGATCTTTGCCGTGATTGCAGTGCTGGTGGCGGTCTGTGGGTTCATCAAGGGCGGGCACGAAACCCTGACCATTTGCCTGCACGCGCTGGTAGAAGGTGCACGCCATGCTGTACCGGTTGGCATCGCGTGCGCCTTGGTGGGCATCATTATCGGCGTGGTTTCACTGACGGGCGTCGCTTCGACGTTTGCGGGGTATATCTTGGCGATCGGCCGAGATAACCTACTGCTTTCGCTGATCCTGACGATGATTACGTGCCTGGTGCTGGGCATGGGGATTCCCACCATTCCCAACTACATCATCACCAGCTCGATCGCAGCGCCTGCCCTCTTGGAATTGGGCGTGCCGTTGATTGTGTCGCACATGTTCGTATTTTATTTCGGCATCCTCGCCGACCTGACGCCCCCGGTCGCCCTCGCCTGCTTTGCCGCGGCCCCCATCGCTAAAGAGACCGGGTTCAAGATCAGCCTGTGGGCGGTGCGAATTGCCCTGGCGGGGTTTGTCATACCGTTTATGGCGGTCTACAACCCGGCCTTGATGCTGCAAGGTGGTAATTTGTGGATGACCGCGTACATGCTGATCAAGACCCTGTTGGCGGTCGGGCTCTGGGGAATGGCGTCCACCGGGTATTTGCAGCGCAAAATGCCCTTATGGGAGCGATTGCTGTGTGTGGTTGCTGGGGCCTTGCTGGTGGTGGCGTTACCGCTGACCGATGAATTGGGCTTCGCGCTGGGGATCGTGGTGATATTCCAGCATATCTGGCGGTCCCGTCGTGCCGAGCCAGCCCTCCCATGATCGGCGTGTGCCTGGGCCTGACGGGTGTGGTGTGGGCCCAGCTGTCGATTTCCCACTTCACGCTGGCCTGGGATCACACCATTGAAAAGATCCGCTGGGAGGAAGACTACCGCGTGACCGAGCAAGGGCTAGTGCTGGAAGAAGCACGTGTACGCGGTAACGGCGCAGGGATGGAGGTTCCAGACGACGCGCGACTGGAAAATGGCAGTTGGCACTACCGGCGCCTAGTGCCCCCCTTGCAACCCTTGCGCCTGGGGCGAACACCGGAGGCTGGTGATTACCAGCTGTGTGTTGATGGCCAGTGTTCCGCCCTGAGTCATTGGGTGGGCGCGCCAACCACTCGCCATCCGTTCATTCAACTGTGGACGTGCAAAACCGACTGATGGCCGGATGACCACGTTCACCCTCATTTCCGCTCATCTCAGCCAACACGTTAGGGTGTTATCAGGAATATATCCATGTTGGCGAGGTGGGAAGGTTAAGGTGGGTTAAGAAATAGTTAGTGTTCGCACGCGCCTTAGATCAATAGGGTTCGCTGGCACTGGGTGTCGGCATTGAGTCGGGAACACCGAAAAACAGGTTCAAAGGGAGGACATCATGAGTAATGCGTTGGTCATAGAGGATGACCAAGTAACGGCGGAAATCATCGTCGCCGAACTCCAGCGCCACGGCTTCAGCTCAAAGTGGGCGGCCACCGGGCGCGACGGGCTGGCCCTGGCGATTGCAGGCGGCTACGACGCCATCACGCTGGATCGCATGCTGCCGGACTTTGACGGGCTGACGATTGTGAGCACCTTGCGCAGTCTTGGGATTCAGACGCCGGTCCTGATGATCAGCGCTCTTTCGGACGTGGATGAGCGCGTTCTGGGACTTCGTGCGGGCGGCGATGACTACCTGACCAAGCCCTTTTCGGCCGTCGAGATGGTCGCGCGCCTTGACGCATTGCTCAGACGCACCGCCGCAGCCCCCAGCAACCCACACCTCAGTTGCGGCAACCTGCGACTGGACTTGGTGGAGCACAAGCTGACGCGCAATGACGAAGACATCCAGTTGCTGCCCACCGAGTTCAAACTGCTCAACTTCCTGATGCGCAGTGCCGGCCAACTGGTCACTCGCACCATGCTGTTTGAAGGCGTCTGGGGCTATCACTTCGACCCCGGGACAAACATCATTGATGTGCACATCGGTCGGCTGCGTAAAAAGCTGGAAAGCGACAAAGACTCACCTGTGATCCATACAATACGCGGTGCCGGCTATGTCCTCGCTACCAAAAAATGAGGAATGGCGCTCGTCCGGTAGTCGATTGATCGGGTTTTACGCGGTGTTCTTCGTGGCCTGGGGAGCACTCTTTACCGGTGTGCTGTACTGGGAAATCTCCCACTATCTGGGCACGGTTGCCGAGCGTACGTTGTTGCAACGCGCCCACTACTATCAAAAGGTCGACGACTCGAACCTGCTTGCTGAGTTGGCGGCGAGTGAGGCTTACTCGACCCCCGGGATCGACGCCTACGGGTTATTTGCACCCGATGGCACCCATGTCGCCGGCGACCTGCTGAAGCTGCGCTCCAACCTGCCCGACGATGGCCAGGTTCATTACCTTGAGCGCGGCTTGAGCATTGCGTTACCCAACACAGAAACCCGAAGCAGCTATGCCTTGCTGGCACGGCGCGCCGACGGGCATATCCTGATTTTGGCACGTGACGGCGGGTCGATTTCCGCCGTGGGTGGCATTATTGAGCAGGCCCTGATGTGGGGGTTGTCATTAACCCTTATCCCCGGTTTGATTGGCTGGCGCTTACTGCGACGTCGCCCATTGCGCCGTGTCAAACGCCTGCAGCTGTGTACCGAAAGTATCGTTTCGGGCAACCTGGCTGAGCGTTTGCCGTTGTCAACACGCCGCGATGAACTGGATATGCTGGCCAACGCTGTCAACACGATGCTCGATCACATTGAGCAGTTGATGCACGAGGTGAAAAGCGTCTGCGACGGTATTGCCCATGATTTGCGCACGCCCTTGACACGCTTACGCGCACGGCTCTATCAGCTCCAGAAATTGCCGCTGGCCCGTGAACATAAGCGGACCTTGAACCAGGCGTTTGAGGAGAGCGAGTCGATCATGGTGCGCTTTCAAGGACTGCTGCGGGTCGCCGAGCTTGAGGATATTCGTCGCCGTTCTGCCTTTGCGCCCTTCCCGATCATGTCGTTGTTGAAACAGGCGCATGAGTTTTACGAGCCGATGGCACTTGACCGCGCCCAAACGCTTTCGCTGGACATTCCCAGCGATTGCGCCCAGGTGTATGGCGACTCTTCGTTACTGTTCGAAGCGCTGGTCAATCTGCTCGATAACGCCATTAAGTTTACTCCGGAGGGCGGCCATATCGAATTGCGGGGGAGCATCAAGGACTCAGCTGTCATTATTGAAGTCGTGGACGATGGTACCGGCATCCCCGAAGCGGACCGTACGCATGTCATTCGCCGGCTCTATCGCGGCGAGGGAAGCCAGATAAACCCAGGCCACGGCTTAGGCCTGTCATTAGTCGCCGCCATCGTGAAATTGCACGGATACACACTGGATATCCACCCTGGTGCCTCAGGCAGGGGAACACGCGTATTGATTCACTGCCCGATGTTCAGCGGTCAAGCCCCGGATCGATTTGTACCTCAACATTAAATTTAACTTAATACTGGTTAATTTGAGCGCCTCTGCGCCCAGGCCTAGTTTGGCAGCACATATCGCTGACCCAAGGCCTTTTGCTTGTGAAATATCTGTTGTTCCTGCGTGTGTTAACCGTGCTCTGTGTAACGCCACCGCTTCTTTGGGCGAATGCCGCTCTGGCTGCCAACGCAACCCTGGGGACAATGATCCCCGCTGCGCCGAAGCTGGGCGCCGAAGCCTGGATACTCATCGACGCGGAAACGAACAGGGTCATTACCAGCCACAACAGTGATGCACGCCTACCACCGGCCAGCCTGACCAAGTTAATGACGGCGTACATCACGACGCATGAGATTAAGGCCGGCCTGATCAGCGCAGATGATGAGGTCGTCGTGAGCGAAAATGCCTGGCGAACAGGTGGATCACGGATGTTTCTCAAGCCCGGCAGCTCTGCTTCGGTTCACGATTTGCTAAACGGCGTGATCATCGACTCAGGCAATGACGCAAGCGTTGCGCTGGCCGAACATATCGCTGGAAGCGAAGCCGGGTTTGTCGGAATGATGAACTCAACCGCTTCAACACTGGGAATGCTCAACACCCACTTTATGAACGCCACCGGCCTACCGGACCCGGAGCACTATTCTTCCGCACGTGACATGGCGACCCTGGCTCGAAAAGTCATCAACGAAGGGACCACCTACTACCCTCTTTACGCCAAGAAAACCTTCACCTGGAACGGCATTCAGCAATCCAACCGCAATACGCTTTTGTGGCGTAATTCCACCTACGACGGCTTGAAGACCGGGCACACAGAGGCAGCGGGCTACTGTTTGGTCGCCTCCTCACAGCGCGATGGGCAACGTTTGATCAGCGCAGTTCTGGGCGCCAGTAGCGCCCACAAGCGCACGGCAGAAACGGAAAAGCTGATGGGGTATGGCTTTCGCTTCTACGACACCCAAACCTATAAGAAAGGTGGCGAAGTACTCTCGCAGGTCGCGCTCTGGAAAGGCATACAACCCTACGTGAATGTGGGTTTGCTTGAAGACATGACCCTCACGCTGCCCAAGAATAAAAATCGAGACGTCGAGATGCGCCTGGCGTTTGATGGCCCCATCGAAGCCCCTATCACGGCAGGCACGGTCGTCGGAAGGCTCGACCTGTTCGACGCCGAGCATAAGCTGGGGAGTCGGTCATTGGTGGTCCTTGTGGACGCAGAGCAAGGTCATTGGTGGCAACGCTGGTGGGACACCGTGCATTTGTTTTTTACCCAGACGGTCCGCAGCTGGTTCGATGAGGCCCAGGTAACGTGAATAGTGAGGAGAGCGTCATGAACTCCGATGATCTACGCAAAGAACTCGCGCTATCAAAATTCTTCGAAGGCGATTCATCCCTCAATGACGCTGTACAGGGACTGAGTCAGGCTGAAAGGAAACTGTGTATCGAATCGGCCTTTGAGCAAGAGGCCGCAAGGCTTGGGGTAGAAGTGTGGGAGCTGACGCTGACAATGATTTCGCAGTCACCCCAAGAGCTGAAACGCCTGACCCTGGCGTTTCATCGGGAAGTGTCAGAAATGGTTGAGATGCCATGGAAGGATTACTGCACGCTGAATGGGATCACCGAGTAGCCTTTGGGCCGCATAAGCATCGGCGCTTCGCGTCGCGACGGCCCTGAGTGCTGACCGTCTATCCTGGCTCAAGCCTCTCAACAGTGAGCACTCAATATCTCCAGAATACCGGCGTGACGAGCACTAACACTGTCAGGATTTCCAGCCGTCCAAGTAGCATGCCTAGGGTCAATAGCCATTTGGCGGCATCCGGCAGTGATGAGAAATTACCGGCCGGCCCAATGATTGTGCCAAGCCCAGGCCCGACGTTACACACCGCCGTAGCGGCACCGCTCAACGCCGTTGTCCAATCCAGCCCAATCAGGCTCAGGCCCAAGGCAATCAGAGCAATCGTGATGGTGAAAAAGAATGAGAACGTCAAAAGCGAACGTAAGATCTCTTCGTCGATGGGGTGGCCATTGTACTTTTTCTGAATCACGGCGCGTGGGTGGATCAGTTGCTTCAAACTGCTCACCAGTAAAGTTGCCGCCACTTGAAAACGGAAGATTTTAAGACCCCCCGCCGTGGAACCTGAGCAGCCCCCCACAAAGGTCAAATAGAAAAAAAGCAACACCGAGAAACTGCCCCACACGGTGTAATCGCCGACGGCGACGCCGGTGGTGGTGACAACCGATGTCACATTCACCGCCACGATACGAAATGCATCCCACCAGCCGTAATCGCTGTGAAGACAAAGCCAAGTACCTACCGCCAGCCACGCGAAGACCAAGAACCCAATAAATCCACGAACCTGGTGATCCTTCAGCAGCGCGCGCCGATGGCCGCGCAATGTCGCGACATATAACGTAAAAGGCAGGCTACCCAGAATCATGATGGCAACTGCCACCCAGTGAATAGCAGGCTGTGTCCAATGCCCAAGCGAGGCGTCCGACGTCGAGAAACCACCGGTAGAGATCAACGACATGGCGTGATTGACGGCGTCAAATGGCGTCATCCCGGCAATCCAGAGCGCGAGCGTTCCGCCCCCCGTGAGTCCAAGATAGAGAAAAAGAATGTATTTGGCTGCCACATGGGAGCGCGGCGTCACTTTTTCCGACCAGTCTGAAGACTCTGTCTGGAACAGCCGCATGCCCCCTACTCGCAGCAGCGGAAGAATCGCCACGGCCATGCCGATAAAACCGATCCCACCCAGCCAGTGAAGCATCGATCGCCAGATCAACAGCCCCGGCGAGGCGGTGTCCAAACCACTCAACACCGTTGAGCCGGTGGTTGTGATGCCAGACATCGTTTCAAAAAAAGCGTCGGTGTAACTGATGTGACTGATAAACACCATTGGCAACGCCGCGAAGATACACACCACCACCCAACTGCCGGTCGTCAGCAGGTACATGTCCCTTGGGCGAAGTTGAGCGGTCTCTGGGCGCCCTCGCATGACCAGCAACAGGCCGCAGACGAACGTAATCAAGCTGGACCAAAGAAAGGCGGACAGATCGTCGCTGCGCTCATAGACCACCAAGGTGATCATGGGGATGGCCATGCTGATGGCCAACGTAATCAGAAACAGACCTAAGACAAAGCCGATGAGTCGTATTGCCGCGTGGGACATAAACAATAACCTGGCAAATTAGCGCCGCGCAGTATCGCGGCGCCAAAACGTCTCCACCCGTAAATTTCTCGTAAATTTTTTAGGGTCGACGGGTCGCTTCGTCAACCTTAGCCTATTCCAAAGACTGCGCGGTTTTGGCAATGCGTTCTTGGGTCATCACCAATGGGTGATCGGGTAGGCGATCCAACGGCAGTAATAACCAACGACACAGCTGCGGGCCGATTCAACGCAGCAGCTCCCCGAGGTCATATAAAATCCTGCCAACGGTAACTGACACCCACTCGAGCTCAGGAAACAGACGATGGCGAACATCGCCAGGGATTAAGGCGAGTAAACGGTTCTGCTGGGGGGTTGGCGTCTCCGACATATTCAGTAACCTTTTTTTCGGCACCCTTGACACGGTGCGAAGCACGCGAGTTCAGCGGCCAAGCAACGCCGACTTGAGCGTGCGCTCTACGCCAATACGGCAACCCCCACATTAGCGGCCTGACAGGCGCTTGAGTAGCCTCGGAAACTGCCCACAGACAAGCATGGGCGGTATGACTGGGCGGATACCAGGAGGCCCGTGCGCCCCCAGAGTCTGGCCCGTTTTAAAGCCGCAGATGTTGCGCAGGGGCAGAAGGTGCGAACACGACTCAGTGGCGCTTTCCATTCTCACGCTGAGGCGCCTGCACTCAGTGATGTTTTTTTGCCTAGACTGGACGCTTAGCCGTATAACCAAATGCGCGTCAGAGCACAGGCCGCACAAAAACTAAAATAAGAGGAATCCCCCAAAATGTTCAAATCCATCTGCAAGGCACTCGCCTGCACGGTTGCTCTAGGGAGCATGAGTGCAGTCATGGCAGCTGATCCAATCATCATCAAGTTCTCACACGTCGTCGCCGACCATACGCCCAAGGGCCAAGGGGCACTGCTGTTCAAGAAACTGGTAGAGGAACGCTTACCCGGCAAGGTCAAGGTCGAGGTGTATTCCAACTCATCGTTGTTTGGTGACGGCAAAGAGATGGAAGCCCTGTTGTTGGGGGATGTGCAGTTAATTGCGCCGTCACTGGCCAAGTTCGAACAGTACACAAAGACCCTACAACTGTATGACCTGCCCTTTCTGTTTGATGACATCGCTGCGGTTGACCGTTTCCAGATGAGCCCGCAGGGCCAGGGGCTGCTTAAGTCCATGGAGAGTAAAAACATCACCGGCCTGGCCTATTGGCACAATGGGATGAAGCAGTTGTCGGCCAACAAACCGCTGCGTGTTCCTGGGGATGCCCGCGGCCTGAAGTTTCGGGTGCAGGCCTCTGCCGTGCTTGAGGAGCAGTTCAAGGCCCTGCGCGCCAACCCGCGCAAGATGAGCTTTGCCGAGGTGTATCAGGGCTTGCAAACCGGTGTGGTCAACGGTGCAGAAAATCCTTACTCGAACATCTACAGCCAGAAAATGCATGAGGTGCAGAAATACATCACCGAATCCAACCATGGTGTGCTCGATTACATGCTGATCACCAACACCAAGTTCTGGAATGGCCTGCCGCCGGACATTCGCAGTGAACTGGACAAGATTATTGTGCAGGTGACCGCGCAGGTTAACAAAGATGCCGAGCAGCTCAATCAGGACGCCAAGCAAAGCATCATTGCCGGCAAAACCACCGAAATCATTACCCTGACACCTGAACAACGCGAACAATGGCGCGTCGCGATGAAACCCGTCTGGAAAAAATTCGAAGCCGATATCGGCCCTGAGCTGATCACCGCAGCCGAAGCCGCCAACAAGGCTCAATGACCGGGAGGCAGGTGTTGCCGACGTGGTAGCACCTGCCAGTCATCACGATACGGGAGATGCCATCCATGCAGGCCTTTCGGCGCATCTGGGAACACTTCGAGGAAGGCTTCATTGTCTTCCTTTTGGCCGCGATGACATTGGTAACGTTCGTCTACGTCATTCTCAACAATCTCTATACGCTTTTCTACCGGCTTGCCGATAACTGGGAAGGCGCCAGCGACCTATTGTTCACCATCGGCGATGGCGTCATGAGCATGGCTCAAGCCATGACCTGGAGCACCTCACTCACCAAGGCGCTGTTCGGCTGGCTGATCTTCTTCGGCCTGTCCTATGGCGTGCGCACCGCCGGGCATATTGGCGTTGACGCGCTGGTAAAGCTGGCGAGTAAACCCGTCCAACGGCTCATTGGGATCTTGGCCTGTCTTTGCTGCTTGCTCTATGCCGGCCTGTTCAGCGTGGCCAGCTTCGAGTGGATTCATACCTTGATGTCGGCGGGAATAGGCGCCGAGGACCTTGGCCATTTCGGGATCATGCAATGGCACATAGGGCTGATTGTCCCGGTGGGTTTTGCATTGGTATTCATCCGTTTCGCTGAAATTTTCGTGCGCATCCTGCTGCACCGCCAAACCGGTCTCGGCCTGGCCGATGAAGCCGCCGACGTAATGAAACTGACCGAACACGAGGACAATAAACCATGACCATTGCCTTCCTGTTCGCGGCACTCTTCGCATTGATGTTCATTGGTGTGCCCATTGCCATTTCCTTGGGCCTGGCGGGCTCGCTGACCCTTGTATTTTTCAGCCCGGACTCCGTTCGCTCCCTGGCCATAAAGTTGTTTGAAACATCAGAGCACTACACCCTGCTGGCGATTCCGTTTTTCTTGCTTGCGGGCGCCTTCATGACCACCGGCGGCGTCGCACGCCGGCTGATCGACTTTGCCAACGCCTGCGTCGGCCATATCCGTGGGGGGTTGGCCATCGCCGCCGTATTGGCCTGCATGCTGTTTGCAGCCCTCTCCGGCTCCAGCCCCGCAACGGTTGCGGCGGTGGGTTCGATCGCGATTGCCGGCATGGTGCGCTCTGGTTACCCGCAGGCATTCGGCGCGGGAATCGTCTGTAACGCGGGCACACTGGGTATCCTGATACCGCCCTCAATCGTGATGGTGGTGTATGCCGCCGCCACCGAGACATCCGTTGGCAAGCTGTTCATGGCCGGCGTCATACCTGGCCTGTTGCTGGGGATAACGCTGATGGTGGCAATCTACATCGTCGCCGTTAAGAAAAACTTGCCGGCCCTGCCACGCGCAACCCTGCGTGAGTTTCTGAGTGCTGCGCGTAAAGCCGTCTGGGGATTGCTGTTGATGCTGATCATCCTGGGTGGCATTTACACCGGGATGTTCACGCCGACGGAAGCCGCTGCCGTGGCGGCGGTGTATTCGGCGTTCATCGCCTTGTTCGTCTACAAGGATCTGACGTTTCGCGAGACACCTAAAGTGCTGCTGGACGCTGCCAAGCTGAGCATCATGCTGATGTTCATCATTGCCAACGCCATGCTCTTCGCTCACGTATTAACCACCGAGCAGTTACCCCAACAAATCACGGCCTGGGTGATCGAGGCGGGGCTGACACCGGTGACCTTCCTGCTGGTGGTGAACATCGTCTTGTTGGTGGCAGGTGCCTTTATGGAGCCCTCGGCCATTATCCTGATCCTGGCGCCGATCCTTTTCCCGATCGCCATGGAACTGGGTATCGACCCGATTCACCTGGGGATCATCATGGTGGTCAATCTGGAGATCGGTTTGATCACGCCCCCGGTCGGTCTGAACTTGTTCGTGACGTCCGCGGTGACGGGCATGTCAGTGCCTGCCACCATCAAGGCAGCCATGCCCTGGCTGGTGCTCTTGCTGCTGTTCCTGGTGCTGATTACCTATGTACCCTGGATTACCCTGGCACTGCCCAACTGGCTGGGCATGAATTAATGCCCGCCCGCCCCAATCAGTCATCCTCCTCGCAGCGCCCTGAAAGGAAATCGCTATGATCGATATGAGCCACTTCACGCCGCTGAGTGCATGGGTCGGTGGCCTCTTGATCGGCTCGGGCGCCGTGCTGTTGATACTGTTCAACGGTCGCATCGCCGGCATCAGCGGCATCGTCGGCGGCCTGCTACGCCCGGGGACCGGGGACGTGGCCTGGCGAACGGCATTTGTGCTGGGGCTGCTGATGGCACCCGTGGCTTACCAACTTATCGCGCCATTGCCTGCGGTGCAGATCGACGCCGGTTATCCACTCGTGATCCTTGCCGGCCTGCTGGTCGGTATTGGCACGCGCTATGGGGCTGGGTGTACCAGTGGTCACGGTGTGTGTGGTCTGTCGCGTTTATCGCCGCGCTCCGTGGTCGCCACACTCGTGTTCATGAGCGCGGGTTTCATCACCGTTTATGTCGTTGGCCATCTCCTGGGAGGCCTTTGAGCATGCCGCTTTTTTATGCGTGGGTTGCCGGTTTGGTGTTCGGCATCGGCTTGCTGGTTTCCGGAATGACAAACCCGGCCAAAGTCATAGGTTTCCTCGACGTGAGCGGACGCTGGGATCCCTCACTGGCCTTTGTCATGGGCGGCGCCATTGCGGTGGCGGCAGTCGGTTTCAAATTCGCAAGAACGCGAACCCGATCGCTGCTGGGGCTGCCGATGAACCTGCCCACCGCTCGAAATATTGATCGGCGCCTGGTCATGGGTAGCCTTCTGTTCGGCGTCGGTTGGGGCGTGGCGGGTATTTGTCCGGGGCCGGCCTTGGTGCTGCTAGGCTCGGGCATTCCTGAAGGTGTGGTTTTTGTCATCGCCCTGTTAGCCGGCATGGGACTCTTTGAATGGCTCGAGCGACGCAGACGTCGTGGAGCGTCGATCAGCGCCAGCGTAGATAAAGCCAACTGAATCAGCTTCGCCTTGGACAAATCGCTGTCTGTCGACCTCGACTGTGCTTCGATCAAGGCCTCTGCGCTGAATGAATCGTCACAACAGTTCAACCGGGAACGCGAGAATAGACCTGTGCCAGGTGGCCGCTGAACAGCATCCACAGCGCTAATACGCCAAGGACGACAAGCAGCACGGCAACAATCATCTCGAGCCTTTTGAACACAGGCTCAGTCGGCGAGTGCTCTTTGCGTGCCCAGATAAACACTCCGTTGCCTATGGCAAAGAACATGGCGCCGGCGAGCATGTATTCAAGGCCAGCGGCATAAACAAGCCAACACCCATAGACCGTACCCAACACACTGCTAACCAACGCCGTGGTTTTACCGGCCTTTGCGGTCGTCGGGTAACTGCCATTCGCGATGATTTTCCACAAGAAGCCCGTGGCGCCGATGTAGGCCGGCAATATCATCACGCCGGTGATGGAGAGCATCACGTTCCACGCGTTGTTCGAGAAGAACATCAGGATCATCGCCGCCTGCATGACGAAGGTGGAAACCCACAGCGAGACCGACGCAGAGCCCTGTTTGTTAGTCATGGCGAACGCCTGGGGAAATGTCCCGTCCTTGGCCGCAGCCCAGGGTAGTTCAGCGACAAGCAGGGTCCGTACCAGGCCGCCGATGTTTATGGTCTTGCCCCCCATGCCGGGCGCGGTGGTTGGACGTGGTAAACAGGCTCGGCCGGCTGGATGTAGCGCCTTGGTATGGAGTCGCCGTTAGGCCTGTTCACCCCGACACCGGCTTTCGCCACACCCGCTACATCGCCGTAGCCGTAGCCGTAGCCGTAGCCGAACCGACCCTGGCTCGCTTCAATAGGCGTTCCAACTGGCGGATCTTCGAGGGCCAGAGATCGAGCCCATCGACAAACCGGTGTGGTGCCTCGATCGGGCCAAACATCACGACGGCGAACTCGACGCCAACGGCATAGCGCAGAACGCGGCCTGCTACAAAAACCAACCGCCCGGATTTGGCGTTGTGGGCCGCGCCTGGGCGCCACGTTTGCCGCTCGCCGCAACCTATGACGAAACCTGGACGCGGGAGCGTTCGCCAGGGTTGCCGCCGGATGCTGATTATCCTATGCACAGCGACGAATATAAAAATGCACAAACAAAAACGCCGACCATTTCTGATCGGCGTTTTCGTTAAAGTGGGTCGCGGGTTTGGCAGAGCATTCATTGATGATTACACCTAACTGGAGTCGGTGGTGACTCGCTAGTGAGGTCGGATTTAATGAGCAAATCAAATCAGCCGGCAGGCCTTTCGCTTCTGCCATCGGCGCACGAAACCACCCCAGTTCAATGGATCCATTAAAATCTATTTTGTCGATAATCGCCCAAAATAACCTGAAATTACTGATTTAAATATTGACTCGCAGCAGCTCCAGAAATTTAATGGATCCACTAAATAAGAATAATACCTCGCCTGGAGAGTTGCCATGTACCCCAAGAACACTTGGTATGTCGCCTGCACACCCGATGAAATCGCTCAAAAACCTCTGGGTCGGCAGATCTGCGGTGAAAAAATGGTGTTTTATCGGGGCCTGGAAGGCGTCGTGGCTGTCGAGGATTTCTGCCCCCATCGTGGCGCGCCGCTCTCGCTGGGCTATGTCGAAAACGGCAACCTGGTCTGTGGGTATCACGGCCTGGTCATGGGGAGCGATGGCAAGACGGTGGAAATGCCGGGCCAGCGGGTGCGCGGTTTTCCGTGCAACAAGACATTTGCGGTGGTGGAACGCTACGGCTTCATCTGGGTGTGGCCCGGCGATCAGGCCCAGGCGGACCCCGCGCTGATTCATCATCTTGAATGGGCCGTGAGCGATCAGTGGGCCTACGGCGGCGGGCTCTTTGATATCCAGTGCGATTACCGCTTGATGATCGACAACCTGATGGACCTGACCCACGAAACCTACGTCCACGCCTCCAGCATCGGCCAAAAGGAAATCGATGAAGCCCCACCCGTCACCACGGTTGAAGGCGACGAAGTCGTTACCGCCCGGCACATGGAAAACATCATGGCTCCGCCGTTCTGGCGCATGGCCCTGCGCGGCAACAACCTTGCCGAGGACGTGCCGGTGGACCGCTGGCAGATCTGTCGCTTCACCCCGCCCAGCCATGTGCTGATCGAAGTCGGCGTGGCCCACGCCGGCAAGGGCGGCTACCACGCAGCGCCGGAACACAAGGCTGCAAGCATCGTGGTCGACTTCATCACCCCGCAAACCGAGACATCAATCTGGTATTTCTGGGGCATGGCGCGCAACTTTAACCCTCACGATGAGGCGCTGACCGCCAGCATTCGCGAGGGCCAGGGGAAGATTTTCAGCGAAGACCTGGAGATGCTCGAACGTCAGCAGCAGAACCTGCTGGCCCACCCGCAACGCAACCTGCTCAAGTTGAATATCGATGCTGGCGGCGTGCAGTCGCGCAAGATCCTGGAGCGACTGATTGCCAAGGAACGCGCCCTCGAACCGCAACTGATCACGACCACCACCGCCTGAACGGCGCGACACTCTGCGAGGACCGAACATGATCGATGTGGTGGTGGTATCCCGTAATAACGAAACCCAGGACATTTGCAGCTATGAACTGGCCAGGGTCGATGGCCAGCCGCTGCCAGCCTTCAGTGCCGGCGCGCACATTGACGTGCATCTGCCGGATGGGCTGGTGCGCCAGTATTCGCTGTGCAATCACCCCGAGGAGCGTCATCGCTATCTGATCGGCGTACTCAACGACCCGGCTTCTCGCGGCGGCTCGCGCAGCTTGCACGAGCAAGTACACGAGGGCACCCGCCTGACGATCAGCGAACCACGCAATCTGTTCTCCCTGGCCCATGAAGCACGCCGTAGCCTGTTGTTCGCCGGCGGCATCGGCATCACCCCGATCCTGTGCATGGCCGAGCGCTTGGCCCATGCAGGTGCCGACTTCGACCTGCATTATTGTGCCCGCGCCAGTGAGCGAGCGGCGTTTGTGCAGCGGCTCAAGGCGTCGCCGTTTGCCGAGCGGGTGTTCCTGCATTTCGATGAGCAGCCGCACACGGCCTTGAATGCTGCCGAGGTGCTGGCCGGGGCCGCAGACGATGTGCACCTGTATGTCTGCGGCCCTGGCGGGTTCATGCAGCATGTACTCGACAGCGCACGCGCACAGGGCTGGCAGGAAGACTGCCTGCACCGCGAATACTTTAGCGCGGCACCGGTGGATAACAGCCTCGACGGGAGCTTTTCGGTGAAACTCGGCAGCAGCGGCCAGGTCTTCGAAATCCCCGCCGACAAGACCGTGGTCCAGGTCCTCGAAAGCCACGGTATCGAGATTGCCGTGTCCTGCGAACAGGGAATTTGCGGCACCTGCCTGACCCGTGTGCTGGAGGGCATACCGGAGCACCGCGACCTGTTCCTCACCGAGCAGGAACAGGCGCTGAATGATCAGTTCACGCCCTGCTGTTCACGCTCGAGGACCCCGCTGCTGGTGCTCGATATCTGACAGGTGTCACGACGTGGGCAAAATCACCTTCATGCGCGCGGCGGCGGTGGCTGAGCTGAAGATCTCGGCATAACGCAACGTCGCATTGGCGTGCTCGCGCATGATGGCTTCGGCCCGCGCGCCCTGACGATTGACCAGGGCGTCAAACACCGAATGGTGCTGCATGTGGGCATAGTTGAAGCGTCGGTACTCGCGGGCCATGTCCTCGCGATCCACCGCCAGCGCGGTCACCGATGCGAATGGCAGGTGATCATTGCGAGCCAGCGCATCCGCGATCGCCGGGTTGTGGCTGCCTTCGACGATGACCTGGTGAAAGCGCATGTTCAGGTCGTGGTAAACCTCAAGGTCATCTTCAGTCACGTAGCCTTTGTCGAACAGTTGGTCGCCTTCCACCAGGCAGCGCTCCAGCGCCGCACGCGCCGCATCCGACAGGCCATGCTCGGCGGCTTGCCGCGCAGCCAGGCCTTCCAGCACACCGCGCACTTCGACGGCGCCAGCAATGTCACTGGGGCTGACCGAGCGCACCTGATAGCCGCGCCCGCCAAACGGCACCAGCAGCCCTTCCTGCTCAAGGGTACGAAATGCCATGCGGACCGGCATGCGCGACACTCCAAAACGTTGCGCCGTAGGGATTTCCATCAGGCGCTCCCCCGCCACCAACTCCCCGCTGGCAATCATCTTGCGCAGTGCAACCAGCACCAATTGACCGGGCTTACTCATCCAGGCAACTTCCAGAAAACATGGCCGGCCATAGTACCGCAAGCATCCGATCCCGTCAGACGAACGCCAGCGCGGCGCGCGCGCCCTCTATGGCACCCAGGTGGTGCGCCAGCCGCGACGGCAGGTAATCGAAAAAGAACCCGGCGCTGTGCAGCTTGGCAGCACGCAACGGATCGTCTTCGGGCAATGCCCTGGAGACACGCGCAGCCCGCGCCCAGGCAAAGGCCAGTAACGCCACGCCACATAGCTGGAGGAAATCCGGCGCAGCCCGATAGGGGTATTCACTGTCTTCCTGCGAGCGTTCACGCAGGGCGCTGACCACACCGGCCAGCGAGTCGCACAGACTGCCCAATGCGTGGGAGAACCCTGCGCACTCGACATACTGCAAGCCCTGTCCGGCCTCGGCACGCAACTCGGCCAGCAGCAGGCCAAAGGCTCGGCCTTCATCCCCCAGCACTTTGCGCAGCAACAAGTCATTCGCCTGGATCTCGTTACTGCCCTCGTAGATCATCGCGATGCGGCTGTCCCGCAGGGTTTGCTCGATGGCGAACTCGGTGACGTAGCCGTAACCGCCAAACACCTGCAACGCATTGCTCGCCTGGCGAAAGCCCTGTTCGGTGAAAAACGCCTTGATGATGGGTGTCAGCAAAGGCGCCAAACGGGCGGCCGACAAGTCCTGGCCATGCTCGGCCTGATCAAGCAGGTGCGCCGCCCAATAGCCGATGGCGCGCATACCCTCGCTGGTGGTGCGCAGCTCCAGCAACACGCGGCGCATGGCCGGGTGATAACGGATCGGGTCAGCGGCCTGGGCCGCCACACCTTCGGGCCTTGACGGTGCACGCATCTGCACACGCTCGGCGGCGTACTGCCGAGCATTCTGCCAAGCTGCCTCGACATGCCCCAGGCCTTGCAGGCCGACATGCAGGCGCGCCGAATTCATCATCACGAACATCGCCGCGAGGCCCTGATTGGCCTCGCCGATCAGCCAGCCCTGGGCGGCGTCGAATACCAGGGAGCAGGTGGCGCTGCCCTTGATGCCCATCTTGTGTTCGATGCCGTCGCAGTGCACGCCATTGGCACGGCCGTCGTCCAGTTGCTTGGGCACCAGGAACAGTGAAAGGCCGCGACTGCCCGGCGGCGCATTGGGCAAACGCGCCAGCACCAGGTGCAGGATATTGGCCGTGAGGTCGTGCTCACCGCCGGAGATAAACAGCTTGCTGCCGTTGAGGCGATAACTGCCATCCGCCTGGGGTTCAGCGCGACAGCGCAGCAAGCCGACATCGCTGCCGGCCTGAGGCTCGGTCAGGCACATGGTGGGCAAGGCCTGGCCACTGACAATCTCGGGCAGGTAGCGTGCCTGCAGCCAGGGAGCGGCGTGGGTCTTGAGGCACAGGTAGGCGCCATGGGCGATCCCGGTGTACATGGCCCAGGCGTGGTTGCTGGCGTAGAGCATCTCTTGCAGCGCCGCATCAAGTAGTTGCGGCAAGCCCTGCCCGCCCTGCTCCTCAGCGCACGCCAGCGCCGGCCAGCCACCGTCGACATAGGCGCGATAGGCTTCGACGAAGCCGTCCGGGGTGCTGACCCGGCCCGCCTGCCAGCGGCAGCCCTGGCGATCACCGTTGCTGTTCAACGGTGCCAATACGCCCTGACTGAAGCGTGCCGCCTCCTCCAGCACCTGTAGCGCCAGCGGCAGGTCCAGGGCCGCGAACGCCGGGTGGTGCTGCCAGGTTTCGGGCGCCTGCAACCAGTGTTCAAGGACAAACTGCATATCGCGCAAAGGCGCCTCGTAGCTCCACATCGGGACACCTCATCGACTAAAAAACAATCAAGCGCGGTAGACAGGGTTCTCGATCAGCAACGCCATGCCCTGCCCGCCGCCCACGCACGCTGCGGCAATCCCATAGCGCAGGTTGTGCTGGCGCAGTTGTCGGGCCAGGGTCATCACCAGGCGCAGGCCGGTGGCAGCCAGTGGATGCCCCAGCGCAAGCGAGCCGCCGTGGACGTTGAGGCGGGTGCTGTCCAGCTCCAGTTCATAGGCCACCGCCAGTACCTGGGCGGCCTGGGCTTCGTTGATCTCGAAGCGGCCGATGTCACCCAGGTTCAACCCGCTGCGTTGCAGCAGCAGGCGGATCGCCGGTGCCGGGCCGATGCCCATGAACTCGGGGGCCACACCGACCACCGCGCTGGCCAACAGACGCGCCAGGGCCGGACGCGTGCAGGCCGAGGCGCGCCCCACCAGTGCGGCGGCTGCGCCATCGACCACGGCGCAACTGTTGCCGGCGGTTTGTACACCGCCAGGGTGCACGGCGCGCAAGCGTGCCAGGGCTTCAAGGTCGGTGGGACGTGGGTGGCTGTCCGTGCTGACGGCACTGGCCCGACGCGCCAGGCTGATGCCCCTGGGCTGATACCCCTCAAGCTCGAACACCTGGTTGTCGACCGTGACGATTTCTTCCGCCCACACGTCGTCACGCTGCGCCTGCAACGCTCGCTGATGACTGTCACAGGCGTGGCGGTCCACGGACTTGCGGCTCAGGCCATAACGGCGCGCCAGGTTATCGGCGGTGGCGATCATGTCCAGGCCAGGGGCCGGGTCATAAAGGGCCTCCCAGAGAAAATCCTTAAATTGCACCTCGCCGCCGAGTCGAAACCCATCCCGATGGGTGTAGGCCGCAATCGGGTTGCGCGACATGGATTCACTGGCCACACACAAGGCCAGTTGCACGCCATCCCGCAGTTGCACAGCGGCCTGGCGCAACAGCTCGAAACCGGTGGCGCAGATGCGCTGCACCCCCAGTGCCGGTACCGCTTGCGCCACACCGCTGTACAAACCGATATGCCGTGGCAGCAAGTAGGCATCGAAGCTGGCCTGGGCCATGGAGCCGGCCAGTACGCTGTCCACTGCCTGCGGCTCAATACCCGCCCGGGCCAATACTTCACGGCCAACCTTGATCCCCAGGTCAGTGGGTGAGACCTGAGACAGTGCTCCACCCAGGTCAATCCAGGGGGTGCGCACGGCCTCGAAAATCGCCACATCGGCAAATGCCGAATACTGCCCGTTCAAGGCTTGGGCTCGGCACGCAACAGCGTGGTGTCTTCGCCGCGATACAACGCCTCGACCTTGGCGGCGCGCCATTGCAGTACCGCCCGCTGGTTGATCGAACCTTTGTCGGTGATTTCCCCACGATCGATGGACGCCGGCTCGTCGAGCAGGGCAATCCATTCCAGGCGACTGGCATTGCCGGTGGCCTCACGATTGAGGCGTTGCAACCAGTCGCCGAACCACTGGCGCACCGGCGCGCTGTCCAGCACTTGGGCGTCGCTGGCGTCGGCGTCCAGGCCCGCTAGCCGACGGCATTCGTGGAGCCTGGGGAACACCAGTGCTGCGAGGCACTCGCGGTCGGGCGCGGCAATCACCAGGTCCTGCACATAGGGCGAGCCGTCGAGCACCGCGCGATTGCGCAACGGACCAACGCTGACAAACACCCCGGAAGAGAGCTTGAAATCCTCGGCAATCCGCCCATCGAACATCAGGCCCAGTTGCGGCTGCTGAGGGTCGGCGAGCTTGATCGCATCTCCTGAACAGTAGAACCCCTGCTCGTCGAACACCTCGGCGGTTTGCTGGGGCGCCCGCCAATACCCCGGCATGATATGCGGCCCGCGAAAGCGTCCTTCGAACTTGCCGTCCACCGGCACCAGGCGCACCTCGCAGCCCGGCGCGGGCAAACCGATATAACCGGCCATGGACAACGGCCCGGTGGTGAACGTGCAGGACGGTGCGGCTTCGGTCATGCCCAGCCCGGCCATCATGCGGATGCGTTCACCGCAGTGCTGTTCGGCCACGCGGTCGAGGCGATCCCAGATACGTTGGGAAAGGCCGGCGGCGGCGAAGAAGAACAGTTTCATGCGCGCAAAAAAACGCTCGCGCAACTCGGCGTCCTGTTCCAGGGCGTTGACCAGCTCTTCCCAGCCCTTGGGTACCGTCAGGTAAGCCGTGGGCGAAACCTCCTTGAGGTTGCGCAGGGTCTCGGCAAAGCCTTGGACCGTGGGTTTGCCGTCGTCGAGGTAAAAGGTGCCGCCGTTGTAAAGCACGATGCCGACGTTATGGCTACCGCCAAACGTATGGTTCCACGGCAGCCAGTCCACCAGTACCGGCGGTTCCTCACCGAACACCGGAAATGTCTGCAACAGCATTTGCTGGTTGGCGCAGAGCATGCGCTGGGTGGTGATCACGGCCTTGGGCAATTTGGTCGAGCCCGAGGTGAAGAGAAACTTGGCGATGCTGTCAGGCCCGGTGGCCTTGAACGCCGCTTCAGCCTCTGCGCCACCTGGTGTGTGCAGCAGGCTGGCGAAGCTTATTTGGCTGCGCCCGGGCACTTGGCCGCGCACGCAGATCAGCGGGGTTTCGGCCGGCAATACGGCGTCGATCGCACGCCGGTAGGCCGGCGCATCGCTGACGAACACCAGCCCGGGTTGCAGCAAGTCGCAGACATGCCGCAGCTTGGCGAAATCCTGGGACAACAACGAGTACGCGGGCGATACCGGGCAGTAGGGAATGCCGGCGTACATCGCGCCGAGGGCGACCTGCAAGTGCTCGATGTCGTTGCCCGACAGCAAGGCCAGCGGCTTGTCCGCCGACAGCCCGTAACTCAGCAGGCCCTGGGCAATCGCGCGCACGCTGTCGAGCATCTCGCGGTAGCTGACACGGCGCCAATCACCGCCGGCCTGGCGTGCCGCGATAAACGTTTGCTCGGGCCGCACCCGCGCCCAATGCACCAGGCGATCGAGCAAGCGCGCCGGCAACTCGGCCAGGGGTTCCAGGGAGCGCATGTGCAGCACGCCGTGTTCTTCAGTGACCGCCACCGGTGCGTGGCCGATGGAGACCTCGCGGTATCGCGGTGCGGGCTGGGGTTGCGGTCGAAATTCGGAACTCACAAGGATGTCCTCCAGCAAGGCGGATCACAGCCGCCTTGTTATTGTTATGTCGCGGCGCCTGCTCAGATCGGGTAATGCCGTGGCCCGTTCTGCAAGGTCACCCAGCGCAATTGCGTGAAGTGCTCAATGGACGCCTTGCCACCAAAGCTGCCGTACCCACTGGACTTGACCCCACCAAACGGCATCTGCGCCTCGTCATGCACCGTCGGGCCGTTGATATGGCAAATACCCGACTCGACCCGCTGCGCCAGCGCCAGCGCGCGCCCGGTGTCTCGACTGAAGATCGCCGCCGACAGGCCGAACTCGGAATCGTTGGCCAGGCGCAACAAGGCTTCATCACCCTCACCACGCAGCAGTACGGCCACCGGTCCAAAGGACTCTTCGCGGTACAAGCGCATCTGTTCGGTGACACCATCGATCAGGGTCGGCTGCAGGATGCTGCCCTCCAGTTGGCCGCCTACCACCAGCCGCGCGCCCTTGGCCAGAGCATCGTCGATCAGGGCCTTGATGCGTGTGCCGGCGCTGGCGTCCACCAGGGAACCCAGTACCGCATCCGCCGCCGCTGGATCACCCGCACGCAGGGTCGCAACCTTGGCCGCCAGCTTGGCGCTGAACGCATCGGCGACCTTGGCATCGACGATCAGGCGTTCGGTGGACATGCAAATCTGGCCCTGGTTGAAATAGGCGCCAAAAGCCGCCGCCGCCACAGCAGCGTCAAGATCGGCATCGTCGAGCACCAGCAACGGCGCCTTGCCACCCAGTTCCAGCAACGCCGGCTTGAGGTGACGCGCCGAGAGCTCGCCGACAATGCGCCCGACATGGGTCGAGCCGGTGAAGTTGACCCGCCGCACCGCCGGGTTGGCGATCAGCCGCTCGACAATCGCGGCGGCATCCGCCGGGGCATTGCTGATGACATTGACCACGCCATCGCCCAGGCCTGCGTCTTGCAATACCTGGCCAATCAGGCGGTGCACCGCCGGGCTTAATTCCGAGGCCTTGAGCACCACGGTATTACCGCAGGCCAGCGGCATGGCGATGGCGCGAGTGGCGAGGATGACCGGAGCGTTCCACGGCGCGATGCCCAGCACCACACCGCAAGGTTGACGCAAGGCCATGGCGAAACTGCCGGGGACATCGGAGGGGATCACCTCCCCCGTGATCTGGGTGGTCATCGACGCCGCTTCGCGCAGCATATTGGCCGCCAGGCGCACATTGAAGCCATACCAGTTGGGCATGGCGCCGGTCTCGCCGGCGGCAGCGATGAATTCGCTGCTGCGCGCCTGCAATTGCTCGGCAGCGTTGAGCAAGCGGGTGCGGCGTTCGTTGGGCGCCAGCGCCGCCCACGCGGGGAACGCGGCGTGAGCGGCGGCGACGGCGGCGTCGGCATCTTCCAGGGTCGCGGCGGCCACCCGAGAGACCACTTCACCGGTCACCGGGTTGCGACGTTCGAAGGTTCGACCGTCACGGGCGTGGCACGACTGGCCGCCGATCAACAGGGGCACGTCCAGCATGGTGATTCCTCTTTTTTGTCTTTATCGGGAATACGTTCAAGCAGAGTACAACGGCGCGGCCAGGCGGCCGCGCCCTTCAGCGTTTATACGCCTGCAGGCCAGGCTTGATGCTCTTGTCGTCGAGGAACTGCTTCATGCCCTGCTCGCGACCGCCTTCGGTGTCGAGCAGGCGCGACTGATCGAGCTTGGCGTAGAGGTAATCCTCGTTCTGCTCCCAGGTCAGTTCGCGGCAACGCTTGAAGCCATGCTTGGCGGCACGCAGCACCACCGGGTTTTTCTCCAGCAGGTTACGCGCCAGCTCGATGGTCACTTCGCGCAGTTGAGCCAGCGGCACGCTTTCGTTGACCAGGCCCATTTCGGCGGCTTTCTGCCCGCCAAAGGTCTTGCCGGTCATGATGTAGTACAGCGATTGACGATGGCCCACGGTATCGGCCATGGCCTTGCTCACCAGGTTGCCCGGCGGGATACCCCAGTTGATTTCCGAGAGGCCGAAGGTCGCTTCGTCGGCGCAGATTGCCAGGTCACAGGCCACCAGCGGGCTGAAGCCACCGCCGAAGCACCAGCCATTGACCATGGCGATGGTCGGCTTGGCGTACATGCGCAGCAGTTTCCATTGCCATTGCGAGGCTTCGCGGCGGATTTTTTCCTGGAGGATTTCCGGGCCGGCATCCACCTCGCGAAAGTATTCCTTGAGGTCCATGCCGGCGGTCCAGGCTTCCCCGGCGCCGGTCAGTACCAGCACGCCGGCGGCAGGGTCCTGCTCCAGGGTTTCCAGGACGTCGATCATTTCCCGGTTCAGGGTCGGGCTCATGGCGTTGCGTTTTTCCGGACGATTGAGAATGACCCAGGCAATGCCTTCTTCGATCTCAACCTTGACAGTGGTCCAACGGCCTTCGTAATTGCTCATGGCGGTACGCTCTTGTTCTGGGTGTGAAGATGATTCGAAATTAAACCGCAAATATAGTTATGTCAATTAACTATTAATCTGAATAACCAATATTTCACGTGATTAAACCCCTTACGTTGCAGGCGCCGTAAAAACCCGGCGTAGCCATAGCCCGCCAATACCGGCAAACTAGATAGCTTTCTTAACCTCCACCTTCTGAGGATTGCACTGCCAATGGCCAAGCCTTCCAACATCGCCACCGCCAGCCAGGGCCTGCCCGACAACGATGAGGGACGGCCGCCGCTGGATTCAGCCCTGGACGATCTGATCGGTTACGCCATGCGCCGCGCCCAGCTCAAGCTGTTCCAGAACCTGATCGGTCGGTTATCGGACCACGACCTGCGCCCTGCGCAGTTCTCGGCCCTGGCGATCATCGAGCAGAACCCCGGGCTGATGCAGGCCGACCTGGCACGTGCCCTGGCCATCGAGCCACCCCAGGTGGTGCCGTTGCTGAACAAGCTGGAAAGCCGCGCCCTTGCCGTGCGGGTACGCTGCAAGCCGGACAAGCGCTCCTACGGGATCTTCCTCAGCAAGACCGGCGAAACCCTGCTCAAAGAGCTCAAGGCAATCGCCGCACAGAGCGACCTGGACGCTACCGCCGCCCTCGACGGCCAGGAGCGTGAAGCGCTGCTGCGCTTGCTGAAGAAGGTCTATCAGGACTGATCGGCTTACCAGAGCGCCACGGTGTAGAGCACCAGGAAACGGGTCTGGTTTTCATCGCGAAAGGCCGCGCCGCTCGGGAAGTCATTGCGGTAGATCGACTTGCGCGCCATAAACCCGACGTCCTTAAACGGGCCGCTCTGAATCACATACCCCAGTTCCATCTGGAACTCGCGCTCCTTGCGATCCTCGGCATTCAAAGCCGCCAGTTCGATATGGTCGCCACGCACATACCGCAGCCGAGTCTTCAGCCCCGGCACACCCGATGCCGCGAAGTCATAGTCGTAGATGGCTTGCCAGGTGCGCTCCTTGGCGTTGAGAAAGTCTGAACTCATGGTCAGTTCGCTCATGCCCATCAACTCTGTTCCCGAGATATAGGGCGTGGCCGTCTCCCCGCTTGAGTGCATGTAGCCAAGGCTGACGCGATGGCCGCCCAGGCGGTAGCCAAACAAGGCCGAGAGGTTGCGGTTATCGACGTTGCCCGCCTTGGCACTGCCATCCTCACGGCTGAAAAAACTGCGCAGGTCGCTGGTAAGCACGCCATCGCCTACCGGCAGGTTGTGCAGCAGCGCCAGGGTGTCCTGCTGGTAGAGGTCCGCGATCTGCGAATGGTAGGCGCGCAGGCTGAAATCTTTATTGACCTGGTAATCACCGCCCACGTAAGCCAGGTGCGACGTGGTGGCGGTGGCGTTGAAACGCCGGTTGGGTGAGGCGACAGTCATGGATTGGTAGTCGGTGGAGTCGCGTTTGTTGATGCGATCGATATAGCCAGTGTTGAGTGTCAGGCCATCGATGTCCTTGGAGCTCAACGTGGTGCCGCGAAACGTTTGCGGCAGCAGCCGCGACGGACTGGCAAAGGCAAACGGCAGGAAGATCGACACATCGCCGGCCTTGACCGTGGTTTGCGCAAACCGCAGCTTGGCGGTTGGGGCCAGGCGCGAGTACTCGTCGGCGGCGCGTTTGTCGCTGGCCGACACCGGCAACAATTCGGTACCGCTGCGGTCCGGCGAAGAGTCGAGCTTGACCCCCATTAACCCGCGTACATCCAGGCCAAAGCCCACTGGGCCAGGGGTGTAACCCGATTCCAGGTTGAGGATGAATGCCTGGGCCCATTCCCGCGCGGCGGTCTTCGCACCGTCGTCCTTGTAGTCACGGTCCAGGTAGTAATTGCGCAAGGTCAGGGTGCCGTGGCTGTCGTCGATAAAGCCTGCAGCCCACAGCGAACCGGGCAGCACGCTCAAGGCCAGCAAAGCCATCAGCCGGCGTGGAGTGTTGTTCGACACACAGGAGACAGACGCCGCTGCAGCGGCGTCCTCCATAGGGAGTTCTGGCATGTTCGATGTCCATTTTTGTTGTTTTTTTGGTTTGGCACACGCTCGGCCTTGTCAGCCTCGCGAGCCAAGAATGGAAACAGCCGGCGGCACTCGTCAACTGCATATGACCGATAATCGAACATTAATAAAACTATCTATTTTTTGGCCAAGCCCATATCGACATCTCAATTGATTGAATTTAATGACTTTATTTTGTTTTTTTGCGGACTTTATTCCACGATTCATTTTTTAGTTATATTTGTTATCTTAATATCCAGCAGCCACTCAAGCTCGCCACCACAACAAAAACAACAATGAGGTTTGCCATGAACAGTCCATCGCGTCGTTCGACGCTGACTATTGCGTTGTGCTTTATCGTTGCGCTGATCGAAGGGTTCGATCTGCAAGCCGCCGGCACCGCCGCCGCGGGGTTACGTCAAACCTTCGCCCTGGATCCGAAGATGCTCGGCTGGGTGTTCAGCGTCGGAATCATCGGGCTGCTGCCGGGGGCGTTCTTCGGCGGCTGGGTTGCCGACCGGATCGGGCGCAAGAAAATCCTGGTCAGCGCGGTGCTGCTGTTCGGGCTGTTTTCCCTGAGCACCGCCTTTGTCGACAGCTACTCAAGCTTGTTGCTGGTGCGTTTCCTCACCGGCCTGGGCCTGGGCGCCGCGTTGCCCAACCTGATCGCCCTGTGCGCCGAAGCGGTGACCGAGCGCAACCGTGGCACGGCCATCAGCGTGATGTACTGCGGGGTGCCGCTGGGGGGAGCATTGGCCGCGGTAGTGGCGATGTTTTCCAGTGAGCACTGGCAGACCACGTTTATCATCGGCGGCCTGGCGCCCTTGCTGGCCGTGCCGTTGATGATCCTGCTGCTGCCTGAATCCAGCGCCTTTCGCCAACAACTCGACCACACGCACGGCGCCCGCCCCTCCACCGGCCAGGCGCTGTTCGGCGAAGGCCGCGCCCGCACCACACTGGCCTTGTGGCTCAGCTACTTCTTCACCCTGACCGTGATGTACATGCTGCTTAACTGGCTGCCGTCGCTGTTGCTGGAACAGGGTTTCAGCAAACCCCAGGCGGGCATGGTGCAGATGCTCTTCAATATCGGCGGCGCCCTGGGTTCGCTGCTCGGCGGCGTGTTGCTGGACCGCTGCAATGCCCTCAAAGTGGTGCTGTCGGTGTATGCCGGGTTGCTGGCGGCGCTGGCCGGGGTGGGGTTGTCGGTGGGCATCGTGCCCATGGCCATCGCCGGCTTTGCCGCCGGCTTGTTCGTGATGGCTGCGCAGTTGGTGCTGTACGCCTCGGCACCGCCCTCCTACCCCACGTCGGTGCGTGCCACCGGCGTCGGTGCCGCCGTGGCCGTTGGCCGCCTGGGTTCGGTGGCCGGCCCCCTGGCGGCCGGGCAACTCCTCGCCGCCGGCGCCGGCACCGCGGGGGTACTGCTGGCGACGTCCCCCGGGGTGGTGATTGCCGCACTGACCATCATCAGCGTGATGGTGCGTAAGGCGCCAACTAGAACTTATGCAGCCAATTGAGCACCAGTTTGTTGCCCTCGGTGCGGTTTTCCGCCTGCTGTTCAAAGTAAGCGTTTACCGATAGCACATCTTCCTTGCTGAACGCATAGATCAGGCCTGGGCCAATGGCCCAGACCTTCTCCCGGCGCCCGCTCACGGCGTGTCCATCGACCTGGGTGTCGGTGATTTGCTTCAACCAATAGCCGTTGACCCCCACGCTCAGTTGCTGGCTCAAGGCATATTGCAGCGTCAGGTTGGCATGCAATGCCTGGCCGGCCTGGGTATCGGAAACATCCCCAAAGCCTGCCTGCGGATCATCATTCTTGCCATTCCACAGGTACATGAAGCGCCCGCTCGCCGACCATTTCGGGCTGAACCAGTACGTCGCCGCGTAATACGGGTTGAATGACCAGAAGTTGCTGCCGGGGTTGATCGAGCGATTGCGGTCATAGGCCCCCACCGGGATCGAGACATCAGCCTCGACACGCTGGGTCAACAGCGGGCTGCCATCAGCGCGGTTCAGGGTTGGCAGTTGCAGGAAGGCACCGACAGTCAGGTCACCGAAGCCAGCACGGGAACTCAGCGCCGCATTGTTCAACCCATCGTCGACATTCACATGGGCCAGCGAGGTGTTGATCAGGGTGAATCCGGGCATCGCGCCATTGGCCAGGGGTTGGCCGACGTAGATGATCTGCGTGGTAGGCGCCACCACTTCCACGTCCTGCTTGGGCAGCGCCAGCTTGTTGCCGTTGGCATCATTGAAGCGGCTGGCCCGGGAGTACGTCAGGTATTCCTCCAGGTACCAGCCCGGGCCGGCCGGGGCCGGTGAGCCGTCGTAGAAACTGGTGCTGCCGAGGTTGAGTCCGGGCAGGTCGTAAGCGTGTGCAATCGGTGACAGTGCGACAAAAGTCGTGGCCGCAACCGTCCGCAAGATAGGCTTGAGCATCTTGTATGTCCTGTATTTTTGTTGTTGTTCAAGACCCCCGGCACGGTGGATCCGCGCCGGGGTTTACCGCTGTTGCAACCCCTACACGTAGGTCGCCGCCAACCCGCCGTCCACCGGCAGATTGACCCCGCTGACCCAGCGCGCGGCGTCCGAGCAGAGGAAGGCAATCACCGCCGCCACTTCATCGGCCAGGGCTGGACGGGTCATGCGCTGGCTGTCCTCGGCCACCCGCTGCGGCCCGAGCATGCTGACGAAATCGCCGAGAATCGGAGTAAACACCGGCCCCGGCGCCACGCAGTTGATACGCACCGAGTGATCGCGAAACCAGCCCTGGGATTGTTGGAAGCTCCACACGATCAGCGCTTCCTTGAAGTACTGATAACAGCTGGCCGGCTCCACCGGATTGGCCGCCAGCCACTGCTGCCCGGCCTCGAAGCTGGGCGTCTCGGCCAGGGCCTTGTGCAGCGCCAGCCGTTGCGGCCATTGCGCGCCGAGCACCGAGGCAACATTGACGATGCTGCCGCCCGCCGGCATGCGTGGCAGCAACGATTGAGTCAGGTGCCGCAGCCCCAGGTAATTGACCGTGGCCACCGCTTGCACGGGCGCCGTACCGGGCACCCCGGCGATGTTACACAGCCCGTCGACCCGCGATGGCAGGCGCGCCACCAGTGCATCAATGCTGGCAGGGTCACCCAGGTCAGCCTGGAAGAAGCCATCCAGGGTCAGTTGCGGTTCATGGCGATCAACACCGATCACCGTAGCGCCCTGGAAGCGCGCGAGCCGCGCCAGTTCGGCGCCAATGCCTGAGGCGACGCCGGTGACAATCAGGGTTTTGTTGTGCAGGTTCATGTTCAAGCCCTCTTATTTTTGTATAGGCGTGGGTGTATCAAATCGATGAGCCAGGGCTCAGAACGACCACGGCTCAGAACGGATAGACGGGCGGAGTATTTTTCACCGTGACCCACTGCCACTGGCTGTACTCGTCCCAGTCGGCCGGCCCGCCGACGCTGCCGCCATTGCCGGAGGCACCGCGCCCGCCGAACGGGTTGATGCATTCGTCGGCCACGGTCTGGTCGTTGATGTGCAGCAGGCCGCAGTCCAGCCGCTCGCCGATGGCCATGGCGCGCCCGACCGAGGGCGAGATGATGGCGGCCGAGAGGCCGTACTCCGTGCGGTTGGCCAGTTCGATAGCCTCCTCGTCGGTGGTAAAGCTGACCACCGTGGCCACGGGGCCGAACATCTCTTCCTCAAAGGCGCGCATGCCCGGGCGCACGCCACTGAGCACGGTGGGCTGGTAGAACAACCGGTCATAGTCGCCACCCGCCTCCAGCCGTGCACCGGCCTGCAGGCTGTCGCTGACGATCTCGTGCACGCGCTGCAATTGCCGTTGGTTGATCAACGGGCCGAGCGCCGCTTCACCCCGGGCGGCGTTGCCCACGGTGAGCGCCCGGGCCTTGTCCACCAGCTTGCGGGTGAGGCTTTCGGCGATGGATTCATGCACGAGAATCAGCCCGGTCGCCATGCAAATTTGCCCCTGATGCAGCCAGGCGCCCCACGCAGCATTGCTCGCGGCCAGATCGAGGTCGGCGTCTTCGAGAATGATCAGCGGGTTTTTGCCGCCCAGTTCCAGCGCGACTTTTTTCAGCTGTCGCCCGGCCACTTCAGCAACTTTGCGCCCCGCCGCAGTGGACCCGGTGAACGCAATCATCCGCACATTAGGATCGCGGCACAGCGCTTCCCCCGCCGGCGCCGCGCCGGGCAACACCTGCAACAGGCCCTTGGGCAAGCCCGCCTCTTCGAACAGCCGGGCAATGAGAAACCCTCCGCTGACCGGGGTCTGCGGGTCGGGTTTGAGCACCACTGCATTGCCCGCCGCCAGCGCCGGGGCCACTGAACGCAGCGACAGCACCAGCGGAAAGTTGAACGGTGAAATCACCCCGACCACGCCGTGGGGCTGGCGCCGGGCATAGGACAGTCGGCCTGCTGCACTGGGCAGCACCACCCCGTAAGGTTGGGACAACAGCCCCGCCGCCTGATGCAGCAGCACAATCGCTTCGCGCACTTCGTGTTCGCCCTTGAATAACGCGCCCCCGGTTTCCCGGGCGACGTACAGCGCCAGTTCGGCGAAGGACCGCTGGGCCAGGTCCGCCGCCCTGCGAAACACCTCGGCGCGTTCCCGTGGGCCGAGTGCAGCCCAGGCCGGCTGCGCCAGGGCCGCGCTGCGGCAGGCGATGGCGATGTCGGCCGGGTTGGCCATGGCGCAGCGCATCAGGGGTTCGCCGGTGGCGGGTTCAATCACGTCAATCACAGATCCCGAAGCGGGAATCCAATCGCCGTTGAACAGGCATGCGGACGCGATGGCCCGCTGTAGAAAGGGGGTGGTTTCAGACACTGACATTGGCAACTCCCGGTTCTTGTAATTGTCATCGTCTGCACAAGGTGCAAACGCCGCATCAAGCGTTGAGCAAAGGCTGTGCCGCTTGCACGCAACGACGCGCATATAAACCGGCGAAGGCTCTGGGTCGAGGCCTGCCACGAAGCGTTCACACGCCTGGGGCGATCGCCCACAAAAAACCCGGGTTCTGCCACTTGTTCAATTGATAAGGTTATGTTTTATAACTATCTGAGCAATTGCTCATATCGATCACTCGCTTTGCAGGGGCATAACAATGACTAATCCCCACAGCGCGCTACGCGACGAGCGGGTGGCCACCGCGCCCTACCCTCCGCGTGGCGACAGTCGCCAACTCAGTGACAGCAGCTCGCCCACCACGGCGGAACTGGCCGACTGCCTGTTCTTTTCCCCTGAAGATGGGCGCATCTGGCTCAACGATCAACGCATGTTGTTGCTGCACAGTTCGTCGTTCGGCGCCCTGCGCGCCGAGGTCATCGAGCGCCTGGGACTGGACCAGGCTCGGGGTCTGTTCACCCGCACCGGTTATGCCTCCGGCGCCCGGGATGCGCGCTTGATCCGCGAGCGTTGGCCGCAGGCCGATGCCGCCGCTGTGTTTCGCGCCGGCACACACCTGCACACCCTGGAAGGCATGACCAAGGTCGAACCGCTGCACTTCAAGTTCGATGCCGACTCAGGGTTCTATGAAGGGGAATTTCTCTGGCACCACTCGTGCGAAGCCGATGAACATGTAGGGGCCTACGGCATCGGCCAGGACCCGGTGTGCTGGACTGAAACCGGCTACGCCATCGGCTTCGTCAGTGGCCTCTTCGGGCAAATGGTGATTTTCCGCGAAGTGGAATGCCGTGGCATGGGCCATCGCCGTTGCCGCGTGATTGGCAAGACGGCCGAGCAATGGGGTGATGTCGAGCAGGACCTGCGCTACCTGAATGTGTCCCAGGCCGTCACCGGCCCTGCCGCCCCCACGCTCGCAGGCCCCGTGGGCAGCAGTGGCGGAACCCGCCAGCCCCAACCGTTGGTGGGCGCCAGTGCCGCGTTCAACGCGGCGATGCAAGCGCTGCAAAGGGTTGCACTGACGCCCGCGACGGTGCTGATCAGCGGTGAGTCCGGCGTGGGCAAGGAGATGTTTGCGCGCCAGCTGCACCAGCTCAGTCGTCGCCATGACAGCCCGTTTGTGGCACTCAATTGTGCCGCCATCCCGGATAACCTCGTGGAGGCCGAACTCTTCGGTGTCGAACGCGGCGCCTATACCGGCGCGACGCACTCGCGCCCCGGGCGATTCGAACGGGCCCAGGGTGGCACCTTGTTCCTGGATGAAATCACCAGCCTCAGCCTGCCCGGGCAAAGCAAGTTGCTGCGAGCCTTGCAGGAACGGGAAATCGAACGGGTCGGCGGGGTGCGCGGGATCAAGGTGGATGTGCGCGTGGTCGCCGCCACCAATATCGACCTGCGTAAAGCCGTGGCAGACGGGAGCTTTCGCGAAGACCTGTTCTACCGGCTGAACGTATACCCCATCGCCCTGCCCCCGCTGCGTGAACGCCGGGACGACATCCCGCTGCTGATCAATGCGTTCCTGACGCGCTTCTGCCAAGACTACGCCCGGACCCCGGCAGGCCTGACCATGCGCGCCCTGAAGACATTGCTGCGCTACGACTTCGCGGGCAATGTGCGCGAGCTGCAAAACCTCATCGAACGCGGCCTGATCGCCAGCGACGAAGGCCAAGCCATTGACTTGGGGCATCTGTTTCGCAACGAACCGATGCCCGCCGAGCCCTATGGCCTGAACGACCAAGGCAGCCTGTCAAATACCGGGCAGGCGCCCCGCTCGACGCTGCTGGATACCCTCGACCAGTTGGACCAGGGGTTTTCCATCGAAGGCCTTGAATCGCGCCTGATCAATGAAGCGTTGCAACAAAGCGCCGGCAACCTGGCCGCGGCCGCCAGGCTCGTGGGGCTCAGCCGGGCTCAATTTGCTTACCGTATGAAGAAGCATCAGCGGCAAACCCCTTGAATGGCAATGAGTGCTTTAAAAGCTTTACCCAATTAAGTATTTTGCAGGGGTCTGGGGCCAACACGCGCCCCTCTTTTAATTCGTGACAAGGATCTCCTGTGAGCGGACTGCGTGAACGTCAGAAAGCCGAGCGCCGGCAAGCTATCAGTAAAGCCGCGATCGAACTGTTTGAGCGCCAGGGTTTCCAGAACACCACCATCGAACAGATCGCCAGCCAGGCCGGGGTGTCGCCGCCGACGGTGTTCAAGTACTTCGGCAACAAGCAGGAAATCATCTTGGAGATCCTGCACCACGCCGATCAACGCGCGATCACCGACACCCGCAGCCTGATCCACAAAATAGACGACCCGGTCGAAGCGCTCTGCCACTTGGAACGCCTGCTCACGGGCTATGCCCTGGAAGTCATGCACCCCAGCCTGTGGCGTGAACTGCTGCCGCTGATCCTGTTCGGTGGCAGCAACGAACTGCCCGCGGGTTATCGGGCCATGAACGATGCGCTCAGGGCCGAAATCAGCGAACTGCTTCGGGAATTGCAACGGGCCGGCAAGCTGCGCCCGCAACTCGATGTGGAGTTGGCCGCGTTCCTCTTGAATGACTACTCGCACCTGCAACTGTTCAGACTGGTGAACCAGGAACACCCGGATATCGACGCGCACTCAACCCAGGTCAGGCGTATCACCGAGCTGCTGTTCTACGGCATGCAGGCCTGACAGCTTCTGGGGTCGGGCCTCAGTAAAAGCGATAGCAACGAATCATCACCTGGTCGGCGCACGGATAATGCACCAGGCCGATAAAACTTGATCGGGTGAGCCAGTCCAACCGCCCCCTGGGCACCTGGAACACCGGGGTGCAGGTGCAGCGGTACTCCGTCTCAGGAATCGGCCACTGACCATCGCGCTCCAGCTGGCGCCCGTCCTCAGTCATGCTCAGCACACCCCGGTTACGGATGTTGATCACCTCGCCTTCGTCGGTCCTAACGCTGTAGCGGGCATCCAGTTGACCGATGCCATCCTGGCGCAAAAGAAAAAAATCTTCTCCGCCCGCCAGGACCTGGCCGCTGATGCCGACTCCATCGAAATCCCCGCCCAGAATCGGGTAGTTACAGCGCAGACCTTCAACGCTGTCGCCCAGCATCACACCTGGCCCTATCGCGACGCGAAGGGTCAGCACCCGCTGCAAGTTCGGGGCAATGTCCATCCGTTCAGTCATGGCAAGCTCCAAGCCCGGCGCGCACGCACCGGGCCACACTGATCAGCGGTTGCTCTTGATGGCGGTCCACGTGCGGGTACGGATGCGCTCCACGGCGGCCGGAATCGGCTCCAGGGCAAACAGGGTCTTGCGCGCTTCGTCCGGCACATACATGTTGGGGTCGTTACGGATGCTGGCGGCCACCAGCGCGGTGGCGTCCTTGTTCGGGTTGGGGTAGCCGATCTTGTTGCTGATGCGCGCAATCACGTCCGGGCGCAGGATGTAATTGATGAACGCATGGGCCTCCGCCAGATCGGGGGCCTTCGCCGGGATCATCATCACGTCCGACCACATCGGCGCGCCTTCCTTGGGCAGTGCCATCTCGACCTTGACGCCCTTGCCAGCGGCATCTGCCAGTCGTGTGGCCAGTGCGATACCGCCGGACCAACCCACGCCCACACAGATATCACCGTTGGCCAGGTCCATGCCGTAGCGCGACGAGTTGAAGTAACTGACGTAAGGGCGAATCTTCATCATCACGGCCTGGGCTTGCACATAGTCCTCACGCTTCTGGCTATTAGGATCGAGGCCCTTATAGTGCAAGGCAATCGGCAGGATCTCGTTGCCGGCGTCGAGGAAACCCACGCCACAACTGGCGAGCTTGGCGAGGTTTTCTTCCTTGAAGATGATGTCCCAGCTGTTCATCTGCACGTCGGGGCCGAGGGCTTTGCGCACCTTGTCGACGTTGTAGCCGATCAGCGTGGTGCCCCACAGGTAAGGTGCGGCGTAGCGATTGCCTGAGTCACCTGCGGTTTCCAGGGTTTGCATGAATTGCGGGTCCAGGTGCTGCCAGTTCGGCAACTGCTTGCGGTCCAGCGGCTGCACGGCACCGGCCGTGATCAAGCGTCCCAGGTTGGCGGAGCCGGGAAACACCACATCATACCCGGAGTTGCCCGTCAGCAGCTTGGACTCCATGGTTTCGACGCTATCGAACACATCGTAAATCGGGCGAATGCCGGTTTCCTCCTGGAAGCTCTTGAGCACTTCGGGTGGCAGGTATTCGATCCAGTTGTAGATCCGTACGGTTCGTTCTTCAGCCAGGCAAACACCACTGATGAGCAACGAGGCGACAGTGCCCAGCACGGTGTTACGCAAAAATCTGTTCATGATCAAAACACTCCAGCGCGGCCGCGATGGCTCGCAGCACTTAATAGCGGTAGGTGAAATACAGTTCCAGCGCACTGAACATCTGGTCGTTGCCGAACACCTGTTTGGCGGCGGCCAGTGGCTTGACCCAGTTGTACGACAGCGACGTATAGAACGACGGCGTGGGTGTCCAGTCGAGGAAAACCACACTTTCGTCAGCAAAGCGCCGATCACTGACCGGTGCGCCCATGTAGTTTTTCTCGTCCAGCCAGAACTGATAGTGAATCGCGCCGAGGGTCAGGGTTTCGTTGAGGTGGGTCTTGAGGGAGAACTGCTGGACGTTTTCGTTGCTGTTGAACAACAGGTAGTTGCCGACCACGTCCCCGACCAGCCACGTGCTCCAGTCGACGAAGCCTTTGCTCAGTGGGTCCCAGGCTTTTTGCCGGTTGTCGGTGAGGTTGTCGTCGCCGGAAAAGCTCGCGTAGCGGTAGCCAAGGACCGGCGTCAGCGGCAAGGTGTTGAAGGCATAGTCGGCCTGGGCATACCAGGCGTTGGCATCGTAGTCGACCCCCTCGCCGCTGCCGCGCTCCAGCGCGTACTCGGCATTCAGCGTCAGCGCCTGTACACCGGGCACCTTGGCGTTGAGTGCCCGCAGGTTGTACACCTGCATCCCGTCCCGGCGGCGCGGGAGCGTACTGCCTCTGGGGCCAAGGGCATTGACCTTCATGGCCATGGCGCCGAGCGTCACCTGGTCATCAACGTTGTAATCCACGTTGACGCCGGTCATGCGGAAATCGCCCAAGTCATCATCGGTGCGTAAGGTGAAGGCCTGGGACTTCAGCGCGCCATGATCCCAGGCAAGGATCGCCGAATCCTTGAAGGCGGTTCGCGGGCCGAGCCAGTAGGCGCCATCCTTGTACTGGTCGAGGTTACCGTCCATGACGATGAACCCCGTACCGATCATGTAGTTCTGGCGGCCGGCGGTGAGCGTCCACTCGCCGGCGCGAAAACCGCCGTAGAGTTCTTCGGCTGCGGCCTTGCCATCGGAGCTGCGGCTGAAGCCACCCGCGTCGCCATCGCCGAAGGTGCTCGCTGCCACCAGGGAACCGCCCGCGAGCAGGCTAAAATCCGGTTGCAACGCATACTCGAGTTTGACCCCCGGTTTTACGTAGACCTCTTGCCAGTTGATCCGGGCGCCGCCGTTTTTACCGTTGCGCGCATCGACCTGGCCGCTGCCGAAGTTGACACCACGGGTAAACAACGTCGCCCCGCCTGCCGTGAGATTGACTTCGCCCTTGAGATCGCCGTCCTCAAAGGTGTAGCCCGCGAATGCGACGTGGGTGGTCAAGGGTAAGCCGACCGCCAACAGCGCTCGAGAGAAACGCTTGCTGAATACCATAAGAAGCTCCTGTGGAATTATTGTTGTTACAGGGCAGTCAATGGCGACGCAGGGCGCCGCCAACACTTGGGCAAGCCAGGTGAATAGAACGCAAAACTCTTATTTTTTGCCGTGGGTCAGTGGCTCAAGTGGGCGGCGATCGCGCGCAGCATGCGCACGCTGTCGGTATCGAACGGGCTGACCGCATCGGTGAGCGAAGATTGCTTGACGATCACTACGCCGGACGGCTTGTCGATGAACAGGTACTGGCCGTGAATACCCCCGGCCATCAGGGCCTGGCTGTGGTCGTTGAACACGTACCACTGGCTTCGATAGGACGCACCGGGCGTCCAGTGGGAGAACTCGGCATTTTGCGCGTAGACCGCCGGATCCGCGCCGGCGGTGATACGGGCCAGCGTCTCGGGCGACAGCAGCTCAACGCCGTCGTGGCGACCGTTGTTGGCCAGCAGGCGACCGAAACGCGCCATGTCTCTCAAGGTGGCGCTGAAGCCCGCTCCGGCCACGTTACGGCCCCAGGGATCGGCCAGGAAATAGCCGTCGCGTTCGCACCCCAGGCGCCCCCAGACCTCCTCCAGCATCTGACTGCACGCCTTGCCCGAGGCACGCTCCATGACCCACGCCAAGGCTTCGGTGGTGGCCGTCACATAATGGAAAAACCTACCGTGGCTGCCGCGCTTCTTGAGGGAGGGCAAGTACTGGTACAACGATTCGAACTGCGCGTACTGCGCCGGTGCCGGTTGAAAGCCGCAGGCATAGCCGTACTGCGAGCTTTCTGAATTGGGGTCGTCATACACTTCGCTGTAGTCGATGCCCACCGCCATGTCGAACAATTGGCGCACCGTGGCATCGCCAAACGCGCTGCCCGCCAGTTCAGGCACGTAGTAAGCGGCCGGCCGCTCGGGCTTGAGCACACCGCGCGTCACCAGCTGTTCACCCAAGGTACCGATCAGCGACTTGGTTACCGAGAACATGATATGCCGGTCACAGGCGTGCTGACCGTTGAAGTAACGCTCGAACAACACCGTGTCACCCTGCATCACCAAAAAGGCGTCGGTCTGGCTGGCGACAAGGTGCTCGATCACACGGATGCCCAGCCCGCTCTCACTGTCGAAACACAGTTGATCCAGAGCGCGGGGAGCCTCCTGGAGCTGAGCGGTAGGCCCTGGCCCCGCCGACACATCAATGCTGGGGCGCAGTCGCGCCAGATGACGGAAGCCCCACTGATTGAAGGGCGCGCGCATCCAGTTGTTCCACGTTACCCGGTGTTCCAGCGCGGCCGGAAAACCCTGCATCAGCAGCGGGGCCACGCGAGTGGCCAATGAAGACTCATTGGCCTCGACGTAAGAAGTCGCAAGGGAGAATTGGGCTTTATGACTCATCGGGATAACCCTGAAGATGACTCTGCATGAAGCAGATGCAGAGAAATAATTACCCCATATAATATTTTAGTCAATAAAACTTTTTACCAAAAAAACAAATTCTGCTGCACGCTTGGATAAGCTCTACGCCGTCCTGATAAGCCCCTGCAACAGGGTCAAATTTTGAAATGCCCCATGCCTACCGATCCCATGCACCTCATCGACGGTCTTGCGCCCCTGCTGCGCCTGCCCGGCGCTGAACCGCATTCCCGCGTCGTAGGGCAGCGGCAGGTGTGACACGTCCCCCAGCAGCGGCCCAAGGTCACGCTTCTGCCGGACGATCCCGGATACAGAGAGCCTGCCAAAGCCCATGCCGTGGTACCTCTGCTGCCGATGGATACGCGGATTGATGCACTGAAAACTGCGCACATAAGAACTGGATCGGAGTGTTTTCAGGGAGGTGCGCAGCAAAAGTCATAGAACGACTTTTTCTGGACGAAAAAAATGGACCTCTTTTCAGAGGTCCATTCTTAATATGTGGAGCGGGAAACGAGACTCGAACTCGCGACCCCGACCTTGGCAAGGTCGTGCTCTACCAACTGAGCTATTCCCGCGTCTTGGTGGTGCGCATTCTATAGAAATATCAGAACCCGTCAACCCCTTGATTCAAAAAAGTTTTATTTCTTTTCAATGGTGGTGCGCAGATGCGGCCAGGCGGCGCGCAGATACTGGAGCATGGACCACAAGGTTAGGCCGGCGGCGATGAGCAGCAAGGCGTAGCCGCTCAAGACCCAGAAAGAGAAATCCGACGGGTTGGCCAGCAGAATCACCAATGCGAGCATCTGCGCAGCGGTTTTCCATTTGCCCATGTTGGAGACGGCAACGTGGGCGCGGGCGCCGATTTCTGCCATCCATTCGCGTAGGGCCGACACCACGATCTCGCGGCCGATGATCACCGCGGCCGGTAGGGTCAGCCACAGGTTGCCGTGTTCCTGAACCAGTAGGACCAGGGCGACGGCCACCATGAGCTTGTCGGCCACAGGGTCGAGGAACGCGCCGAACGGCGTGCTCTGCTCCAGCCGACGTGCCAGGTAGCCATCGAGCCAGTCGGTGGCGGCGGCAAACGCAAACACCGAGCTGGAGGCCATATGACTCCATTCGTACGGCAAATAGAACAACAGAATGAAAATGGGGATAAGCAGGACGCGTAGAACGGTGATCAGATTAGGGATATTCATCGGCACAACTGGCTACGAGGTGGAAAGGGCATTCTATTCGCTATGCAGGTTCGCATAAATCAACTCAGCGAGCTTTTTACTGATACCGGGTGCTTTGGCTATTTCGTCAATGCTGGCACGGGACAGCTCCTGCAAGCCACCAAAATGTTTTAGCAAGTCGCGACGCCGTGTCGGCCCAACCCCCGCCACCCCTTCCAGGGTTGACGTTCGCCGGGTTTTACCACGGCGGGCGCGGTGGCCGGTAATGGCGAAACGGTGGGCTTCGTCGCGGATCTGCTGGATCAAATGCAGCGCAGGCGAGTCACCCTTCAAGGTGAACTCGTGGGCGGCATCATTCAAGTACAACGTTTCGAAACCGGCTTTGCGTGTGGCGCCCTTGGCCACGCCGAGCAGGATCAGGTCGGGCACGGCCAGTTCGTTGAGCACGTCGCGAGCCATCGACAGCTGGCCTTTGCCACCGTCCACCAGCAGGATATCGGGCAGTTTGCCCTCGCCGTCCTTCAGCTTGCTGAACCGCCGCGTGAGGGCCTGGTGCATGGCTGCATAGTCATCGCCAGCGGTGACACCTTCAATGTTGTAGCGCCGGTAATCGGATTTGATCGGCCCTTCCGGCCCGAACACCACGCAGGAGGCCACGGTGGCCTCGCCGCTGGAGTGGCTGATGTCGTAGCACTCCAGGCGCTGTGGGGGCTCGTCCAGGTTGAGGACTTCGGCCAGGGCGTCAAAGCGTGCTGCGACATGCTGTCGATTGGCCAGGCGTGCTCCCAGGGCCTGTTCGGCATTGGTCACGGCCAATTGCTGCCAGCGCGCTCGGGTGCCGCGTACGCGGTGGCTGATGTCCAACTCGCGGCCGCGCAGTTCGTGGATCGCCTCGATCAGCGTGGGGAAGTCTTCATGCACCACGTTGACGATCAGCTCCGCTGGCAGGTCGCGCTCGGGGCTGCTGACGTAGTACTGGCCAAGGAACGCCGCCATGACTTCGGCGACCTCCTCGTCGATACCGGTCTGCGGGAAGAAATTCTTACTGCCCAACACCCGCCCGCCACGCACGCTGATCAGGTGCACACAGGCACCGCCCGGGTTGACGAAGGCTGCGATCACGTCCACGTCGCCGGAGCCGCCTTCCATGCTCTGCTGGTCCTGCACGCGGCGCAGCAGGGAGATCTGGTCGCGCAGTTCGGCGGCCCTCTCGAAATCCAGGGTGCTGGCGGCTTGCTCCATGGCGCTGGAGAGTTCGTCGGTGAGCGCATTACTGCGTCCTTCGAGGAACATCACCGAATGGCGCACATCCTCGGCGTACTCGGCCGGTTCAACCAGGCCCACACAGGGTGCCTTGCAGCGTTTGATCTGGTACTGCAGGCACGGCCGGGTGCGGTTCTTGTAGAAGCTGTCTTCGCACTGGCGCACAAAAAAGGTCTTTTGCAGCAGGCTAAGGCTTTCGCGGATCGCGCCGGCGCTCGGATAGGGCCCGAAATACTTACCCTTCGACTTCTTCGCGCCACGATGAATGCTCAGGCGTGGGAAATTACCGTCGGATAAATACACGTAGGGGTAGGATTTATCGTCACGCAGCAGAATGTTGTATGGCGGCCGCCATTCCTTGATCAGCGTCTGCTCGAGCAGCAACGCCTCGGTTTCATTAGCGGTGATGGTGGTTTCGACCTGGGCGATACGCGCCACCAGTGCAGCGGTCTTGGGCGCGAGACCGCTCTTGCGAAAGTAGCTCGCCAGACGGTTCTTCAGGTTCTTGGCTTTGCCGACATACAGCAGGCGCGCCTCACTGTCGAACATGCGGTACACGCCAGGGCGGCCACTGCAGGTCGAGAGGAAAGCACTTGGATCAAACAATGTGGTCATGTCAGGCGCTGGCGTCCACCATGCCGTGGCGCACCGCGAGCAGGGTCAATTCAACATCACTGCTGATGGCGAGCTTCTCGAAAATGCGATAGCGGTAGGTGTTGACGGTCTTGGGCGACAGGCACAGTTTGTCTGAAATCGTCTGCACCTTCTGGCAACCGACAATCATCAGGGCGATCTGGATTTCCCGCTCCGACAGCGCATCAAAGGGCGAGTCGCTGGTGGGCTGGAAGGATTTGATGGCCAGTTGCTGGGCAATCTGCGGACTGATGTAACGCTGGCCCGCAAATACCAGGCGAATCGCTTGCACCATCTCCGCCAGGCCTGCGCCCTTGGTCAGGTAACCGGCCGCACCCGCCTGCAACAGGCGTGTCGGGAACGGGTCTTCTTCACACACGGTCACCACCACGACTTTGATGTCCGGGTGGCTGCGCAACAACTTAGTCGTGGCGCCAAGACCACCGATACCGGGCATCTTGACGTCCATCAGCACCACATCGGGTTTCAACTCCCGGGCCTTGATCAGGGACTCTTCCCCGGACTCGGCCTGGCCGACTACTTGCAGGCCATCGATGTCAGCCAGCATTCGTGTAATGCCTGTACGAACGAGATCATGGTCATCGACTACTAGCACCCTAATCAAGCAGACACCTCGCGATATGGTCTTATAGGTTGCTGAACACCTTAGCAAAAAACCTAGGCGCAGACCTAGCTGCAAGCGTCATATATATAGCGTTAGCACACAGTAGCCGCCCAGTGTGGGCCGGGCGGCTCAATTTTCTGGGCAACAGGTCAGGAATTCCGGGGCTACGGCTTGGTTTTACCGTTAAGCGCCACACAATGCTCGGCAAGGCTAGACGTCAAACGACGGATTGCAGCCTGGTCTTCCTTGAACATCGCACGGTAGTCACCCAGCACTTTTTCTTCAATCTGGCTGAGATTCTCAAGTTGCAGGGGCGTGGTTTCACCGGTCAGCACGTACAACACGTCTACACCTCTTTCGGCGACACGCGACAAGTAGTCGGCTTTGGGCGCTCGCCCTCCGTTTTCGTACTTACCCTGTGCATTAGCTTCAACGCCGCCTATTTCACCAAATACTTTTTGCGACAGGCCAAGTCGCTCCCTTTCTTGTCTCAAACGCGAACTAATTCCACTCATTTGAATACGCATTCCTGTTTGACACGTTGAAGCGACAACAAGAAAGTCGCCTCCTGTACCCAGTATGCGCTTATTAAAATGGACCATAGGGATTAGCTCGATTGACAGGCACGCTCCATGCGCCAGAAGCAATCATCTTCACCCACAATGTTCAGCCCGCTGCGCTGATAGAGCTGCCTGGCAGGATTACTCTTGAACACCGTCAAGCGTAACAAACCCAAGAATTGAGCCTTGGCGGCCATCTGCTCCAACACCCAACTGCCCGCGCCCAGCCCGCGACACGCCTCGAGCATATGCAACTCGCGGATATAGAGCGCGCGACTGTCGCGGCTCAGGCTGATAAAGCCCAGCACGACGTCATCATTGCAGATCAGCCAGTTTTCACGGCCCGCCCAGGCAACATCAAAGCCATCGTTGGACCACACCAAGCCATATTGCACGTAGTAGCGGCTCATGGCTTCGAACGTCAACGTCCGCGCGAATGGCAGGTCGTGGTCCGTCGCCGCGCGTAAGTGGAACGCCATTTAGAGAGCTACCACTTGGCCAGCCCACACGGCGCCAACACGACGGGCAATCACCAGCGCGTCGCCAACACCGGGAGCGGCGGCCAGCAAACCGCCATCAGCCGCCCAGATGGCGCTGCGACCGGCGCAAACATAGCCCCCGGACGGGCCGCCATGGTTGGCCATCAACACCAGCAGGCCATGCTCAGCCGCATAGCCCTGGAGTAACGCGCTGTCCGTTGCGTAGCCGCCCTCGCTAACCAGCACGCCAGCGGCGTAGACAGTGGCGCCCGCCTCTGCCGCCAGGCGCGGATGACTGGCGTGTGAGAAGTCCGCGCACACGGCCAATGCTATCTGCTCATCCTCACACTCGAGGGCCGCACCGCCCTGGCCCGGGACGAACGCAACCTCTTCGCCTGGGTGCAAATGCTGCTTGGTATAGAGCGCCAGGGAGCCATCCGCGCCCAGTACCAGCGCGCCAATCAACACACCGGCATCGGGTGCGAGGCGGACAGGCATTCCCACTACCGCCGTTAATCGCAACGCCCGGGCTAGTTCACGCAGCGGCGCGAGGACTGGGTCATCTGGCGTAATCGCCAAACCGGCAGCCAATGACGGCTCGTACCCGGTCAACGAAAGCTCGGGAAATACAAGTAATTGCACGTTATGCTCGGCCGCCACGTGCATGAACGCCAGGTGCCGTTCGATATTGGCCGGCACATCACCCGCAATGGAAATGGATTGAGCCGCAGCAAGGGTCAGGGCAGTCATGGTCGCGTCCAAGCAATTATTGTCGAAGTGTTACAAGCATATCCCGGCCGATAGCAGTAAGTACCCCGGCACGATAGAAATTTCTGATTGAATCCCCCCGTGTGCCTCTAGTAAGCTGCCCCCATCATTTGGAGACATACCGTGTTGCAACTCACCCACACTCACGTTTGCCATGCTGCCAGCGCCCCGCGCCCGGTATCGGCTACCCGTGTGAACGGTTCGAGCGCTGCGGTATGCTTTTATTTTGGGTATTGGTTTAGCCACTGGCGCGCCTGATACCTGAAATCGGCGCCCACTACTCAAGGGGTCGCCTACCAGAGAAATCTAACCCCCGGTCGGCTCCCCGACCGGGGGTTTTGTTTTTTCAGGCCTCCATCAATTTTGCAAGAACACTTAAAGGACTCACGACATGAACTACGCCACCTATTACCGCTACGACACTTCCACTGCATGGCGATTTAGCAAGCTCCGTTCGGGACAGCCTGCCGCCTCCGATCGGTCACCTATTGGTGGCAAGCCAACACACGCAGCCGATACGGCCAATTGTCGAACACCCCAGTAGGGCAGAGCGCGCGGGAATAGCCCGCCGCTTGCCCAGGAAGCCTTGAATATGAACACTGCCATTGCCGCCCTGCCCCTCTCTGCCCTGACCAGCGCCAATGAAGCCCTGACCCAGCGCCTGCCCAGTTCCCTTGATTTAAAGCTCAAGCTGCCGCTCAGCCCGTTCCTCAACGAGCAGGTCCATGCCCATCGCCAAGCCGTACGCGGCATCCTCAATGGCGACGATTCACGTTTGCTGGTGATTGTCGGCCCGTGCTCGATCCATGATCCGGAAGCGGCCATGGAATACGCGCGCAACCTGAAGAAGCTCGCGCTTGAAGTCAGCGACCAGATGCTGCTGGTGATCCGCGCCTACGTCGAAAAACCGCGCACCACCATCGGCTGGAAAGGCCTGGCCTACGACCCTCATTTGGATGGCAGCGATGACATGGCTGCCGGACTTACGCTGTCGCGCGAACTGATGCGCGAAATGCTGCGCCTGGGCCTGCCAGTAGCCACCGAGCTGCTGCAACCCATGGCCGCCGGCTACTTCGATGACCTGCTCAGTTGGGTCGCGATTGGCGCGCGCACCACCGAATCGCAGATCCACCGCGAAATGGCCAGCGGCCTGGGCATACCCGTGGGTTTCAAGAACGGCACCGACGGCGGCGTGGCGATAGCCTCTGACGCGATGCGCTCGGCCTCACACCCGCACCGCCATTTCGGCGTCGACAGCCAGGGCCACCCGGCGATCATCCAGACCCCGGGCAACCCCGATACTCATCTGGTACTGCGCGGCGGTCACCGTGGGCCGAACTACGATGCGCAAAGCATGGCGCAGGTGAAACACGACTTGGCCAAATCCAAGGTGGCGGCGCGGATCATGGTCGACTGCAGCCATGCCAACAGCGGCAAGGATCCGTTGCGTCAACCGGCCGTATTCAACGACGTACTGGAGCAACGCCTGCAGGGCGACACCGCGCTGATCGGCATGATGCTCGAAAGTCATCTGTTCGAAGGTTGCCAGCCGTTGAGCGCGTCCATGAAGTACGGCGTGTCAGTGACCGATGGTTGCCTGGGCTGGAGCAGCACCGAGCAACTGCTGCGCAGTGCGGCGGAGCGGTTGCGCGGACAACGAAACATCACTGACTGATGAAGATCGATGTGTGGGAGCTGTCTTGCCTGCTCCCACATTTGATCAATGCTCGGTTCAGAGACGTGGGTACAACGCCTCATCAAACTGCTCAAGTTTCGGAAACACCAAGGGCTGCTCATCCGCCAATCCTTGCCGCCGTATCTCATACCCCAGCAGGAAATCCTGGTGCGCCTCAGCGCTGATATACGGAGCGTGCCACGCCACAAACGGCGCCAATACGTCATAGCCCCCATACGCCAGCATCCCGCGCAGAATCGGTCGCAACATATCCGCGCGCCCTAGCCGAACATATGCTCAGGCCCTCCCAAGGTGACCGTGAGCAGCGCCCGGCCCTCTTCGTTGGCGGCTTTGCCAGTACCTTCGGCGATGGGATCACCTCGCGCACCGGGCTGGCGAATAAGGGGGCGGCATCGTACCTGCGGGAATCAGCCTGCGCCGGTCACTCCCTGGATTACTTCGGGCATATCCGCCAGGACCTGTTCACCCTCGGCGCCCTGCTGCCCCCCCCCAGCGCGCAAATGTTGAGCGATGCGCTGGATGCCGACCTGGCACGCGCCCATACTCGTGACCTGGGGTAAAGAGTCCTTTTCGGATTCGGCGGTTTTTCCAGAGGAACGACGAGCGGATACTCGACTCCATTGTTTACACCCCTTCAGGAGTTACTGATGTCTATCCCAACGCAAAACGTTCCGGCCTTCGGCCTAGGCACCTTCCGCCTGCAAGGCCAGGTGGTGATCGATTCGGTCAGCACCGGCCTGGAACTGGGCTACCGCGTCATCGACACCGCGCAGATCTATGAGAACGAAGCAGACGTCGGACAAGCCATTGTCGACAGCGGCATACCGCGCGATGAGCTGTTTATAACCAGCAAAATCTGGATCGCCAATTTCGCCAAAGGCAAGCTGATTCCAAGCCTGCGTGAAAGCCTGAGCAAACTGAAAACCGACTATCTGGACCTCACCCTGATCCATTGGCCATCGCCGGAAGACCAGGTGCCTGTCGCCGAATTCATGGGCCAACTGCTTGAAGCCAAACGCCTGGGCCTGACCCGCCAGATCGGCATCTCCAACTTCACCGTCGACCTGATGAAGCAAGCGATTGCCGCCGTTGGTGCCGAGAACATCGCCACCAACCAGATCGAGATGCACCCCTACCTGCAAAATCGCAAGGTCGTGGATTTTGCCACCGCTAACGGTATCCAGATCACCTCATACATGACCCTGGCCTACGGCGAAGTGCTCAAAGACCCGGTGATTGAGCAAATCGCCGAGCGCCATCAGGCTACCCCGGCGCAAGTGACGTTGGCCTGGGCCATGCAACTGGGCTACGCGGTCATCCCATCGTCGACCAAACGTGCCAACCTGGAAAGCAACCTCAAGGCCTTGCAACTGACCTTGAGTGCGGCCGACATGGCGCAGATTGCCGAACTGGAGCGCGGCCATCGCCTGACCAGCCCGAAAGGTATCGCGCCACAGTGGGACTAGGCCACAGGCGCGCGCGATAACTCCCGCAGCCAAGGCAAAACCCGCAGGCCGGTGGTGGCTGCGGGTGGGTCGATGATGTCCATGAAGTGTTCGAGGTTGACGTTATCCGGCATGCCGGGCAGCCGTACCAGCACCGCCGGCGTTGCATCGGCGGGGGTGTTCAGATCCAGGCTCAGGTCCTGGTGATCGTAGACCAGCACATGATGTGCCTGGGGTTGGGGCCCGCAAGCGTGGACCGCCAGCCCCGCACTGATGATCAGCACGTCAAAAGGTTGGGCCGGGATAGCAGTGAGTAGCTGGACCTCTTCGAAGGTCTGCACCGGTACGATCCGGTGATACCCCAACTGGTTGAGCATTTTCTCGATGTACAGGCGTTGCAGGTGCTGCTCATCGGCAATCAGGATAGTCAGTGCTTTGTTTGGCATGGCAAACCCCTGGGCAGGCAGTGCTCGTCAGTGAGCGAGGCCCATTTTCCAGACATATACCGAAGACAAAATCAGGCTTATTACCCTTCCATGTAGGCGTTCTCCCAAATCCGCCGAATGGCTATCCAGCTCAGTCAAGCCTGCTTGCTGTGCTGGCTCAGGCTGTGGTGCAAACCATCGATGGCCGCGTCCAGCGCCTGTATCGCAGGCGCCAAAGCCTGGTGGTCATGTCTTTCACACGCCCCTTCCAAGGCTTCGCAACAGGCGACCAAACTGTGGGCCTTGACCATGCGAGCGCCCCCTTTAACGCGATGAGCCAGGTCATGCAACTTGGCGATATCCGCGTGATCTTTCAGCGTCGACAACAGCACGCGATCGTCTGCAAGACTGATGAGCAATGGCATCAGTAACTCGTTAAGCGCGGCAGTGTCACCGCCTGTCAGCGCAGTCAGCGTACTCAGGTCGTACACCGACTCGACCTCACCCTTCACGGCTGCTGCGGTGCGAGGAGCCAGCGCCGCACGCAAATCATCAAGGCCGGTCGGTTTGAACAGGCAACCATCCATGCCCGCCTGCCTGCAGCGCTCGGTTTCCTCCGGCTGGGCGTTGGCGGTGAACCCCAGCAGCAGGCACGGCACCAGACCACGCTGACGCTCTTGGGCACGGATATCACGTGCCAGCGTGTAACCGTCCATAACCGGCATATTGCTATCAGTGATGACGCCATCAAAATGCCCGGCCTGCCACAGTGCAAAGCCCTCGGCGCCATCTTCGGCCGTGACGATGTGATGCCCAAGGAAGCTCAGTTGACGAGTCAGTAACAAACGGTTGGCCGGGTAGTCGTCGACCACCAGAAGGTTCAACGCCTGCGTCGGTGGAACACCTGCGACGGAAGTCGAAACCCGTGCTGCGCGGGTCAACGCCAGCGCCAACGTCACGTCCACCCGCGTCCCCTTGCCCAGCACACTGCTCAAGTGCAGTTGACCGCCCATCATCTCGCACAGGTTGCGACTGATCGCCAACCCGAGTCCGGAACCACTGCGCGCCGACTGGTCGTTGTTACTCCCCTGGATAAATGGGTTGAACAAACGCTGCTGATCTTCAGCACTGATGCCAACCCCCGTGTCTTCGACATACAACCGTAGGTTCAAGTGGTCCCCGGCCAACGCCGGGGCGCACTGGGCACCCAGGCGCACCTGACCGGTGGCGGTAAACTTGATGGCATTCCCCAGCAGATTGGACACCACCTGCTTGAAGCGCAAAGGGTCGATGAGCACCGGGCGGTCAATCATCGGATCGAGATCCACTTGCAGCTGCAAACCTTTGTCCCGCGCCAGCCCCTCAAACACACGCGCCACAGATGCCAACAACTCGTGGAGATTGGCCGGCGCGAGGGTCAGGGACAGGTGGCCGGATTCTATCTTCGCAATGTCTAGAATATCGCCGATCAATTCCAGCATGCTTCGGGATGCCATCGACGCCACCTCCAGCGCATCCTGATCGACGCGGCCCTGCTCGGCGTTTTTCTGGGCCAATTCGATCATGCCTATCACGGCATTCATCGGCGTGCGGATCTCATGGCTCATGGTCGCGAGGAATGTGGTCTTGGCACGGTTTGCCGAGTCTGCGTCCTCCTTGGCTGTCTGCAACTGGCTCAACAGCCGCTGGCGCTCGCTCACATCCACCCAACCTGCAATCATGCCTACAACGTGGCTATTGCTATCTCGGTACGGCAGCATCCACTGGTAGATGGTTAGCACACCGCCATCGGGAACCTTGAGTACGCGATCCTGGATCTGCGGCTCCCCCCGTGCCATCAAGCTCAAGTATTCGGCGTGGAACGACTGCGCCTGGGGCGGGTTGCCCGTATCGGTTTGCACCACGGTCTTGCCGATCACGTCCTCCAACTTAAAGCCAAATACATCGAGGTAAGCGTTATTACAGGCCATTAACCGGCCCTGGCGATCGCGCACGTAAATCGGGTGCGGAGTGCCGTCGATCAGAACGCTCATGAACCGCATCTGGTCGCTCAGGGCCCGTTCGGCCTGTGTGCGCTTGTGAATCAGGTTACGCAGGTAGAGCACCCAGCCCAGTGTGATCAGCAGCAGCAGCGCGGCCAGGCCAAACCCTTGGATAATCACGTTGCGATGGCTGATCCAGTAGCTGTCTTCGATGATGATCTCACTGCGCCAACGGTTGGTCAGTTCGTCCATTTCTTCAGGCGTGATACATAACAGCGCCTTTTCGAGGATCGAATACAGCTCCAGTTGGCTGCGATTGACACCGAAGGCAATGCGCGCTGGCTCCGTACCGACGGTGCTGGTGATACGCAAGCGATCACGGTAATGGCGCGCAATCATGTAGCGTGCACTGATCAGCGAAATAACGTTCGCATCGACGCTGCCCTTGGCGACCAGATCCATGGCCTGCTCGGGGTTCTCGACATTGACAAACTCGATGCCTGGATAGTCCCGGGCAATCTGCACGGAGAGCGTGCTACCGGCGAGCAATGCCAGGCGTTTTCCAGGCATGTCCTCCAGCGTCACCAGGCGTTCGTCACCGGTACGCGCCACTAACACATAGGGATTGGACAGATAAGGCCGAGTGAAGCGCAGCTTTTCGGACCGCTCGACGCTGGGCGTGATCACCGCCAGCATATCCACTCTGCCGGTACTGACCTCTTCAATCTGCTGAGGCTGCGAACTGCCTGGCACCACTTCGAACTTCAAGCCCGTAAGCAAGCTGACGCGCGACAATACCTCGTCACTCAAGCCCACAAACTGCCTTTGCTCATTAAAAAAAGACAACGGCACGAACTTATCGAGCACTGCAACTTTCACCCGTGGGTGCTTCTGCAGCCAACGCTGCTCACTCTCACTCAAACGCAAACGGTCGGCAGCCAGGAAACCGCTGTCACCGGCACTCCAGCGGCGCAGGATCTCCATCTGCTGGTTGGCCGGGATAACGGCCAGCGCTTCGTTGATGATATTCAGCAGGCGCTCGTTGTCCTGGTTGAAGGCAAACCCGAACGGGTTGACCTCCAGTGCGGAAAAATCTGCCATGCGGACGTTATTGAGGTGGTTCTTGTTGATCAGATAGCGGGTGCTGATAGCGTCGCCCAAGTAGACATCCGCCTGACCGAACGCCAAGGCGCCGATAGCCTGGTGCGTCGAGCCGTACAGCTGCAGTTGCGCGTGGGGGTAAAAGGCCTGGACAGCGTCAGGCTGCATATAGTGGTAAAGCATCGCGACGCGCTTTCCAGCCAGGTCGGCGCTCAATGAATGACTGTCACCCGAGCGGGTCACCAGCACGGGTTGATCACTAGCGTAGGAACGCGACAGTATCAGTGCCTTATCGGCCGCTTCGTAACCGTTGGCAGACCCGACTAAATCCACCTCACCGAGTTTGAGCGCTTCGATGACTTCATCACGAGTGTCGTAGCGTCGAACCTCAATAGGAATGTTTAAAATCAGGCTGATCAGCCACGCATAGTCAGCTGTAATGCCTTCAAAGTCGTTTCCGTTGGACCGGTCGAAAGGTATGTAGTCAGGTGCTGACACCCCCATCACCAACATCCGTTGCTCGCGCAGCCAGCGCCAGTCACTTTCCTCAAGTTCCAGACGTGGGTTTTCCAGCGTTGAATGGCCGAACAGCCGCAGTGTATGTGGCTCATCCAGAGCCATCGCTGCACAGGGCAACAGCCCCATCAGCAGGATGGCCATGAAAATCAACAGCCGGGAGATGGTCATTTCAGATCAGATGATTGCGCTGGGCAAACTTGGACAGGTGCACCACCGAGGACATACGCAGCTTCTCCTTGAGTCGTGTCTTATAGGTGCTGATGGTCTTGTGGCTCAACAACATCTCCTCAGCGATTTCCTTGTTGCCCTGGCCCAGCGCCAGTTTTTGCAATACCGTCAATTCGCGATCCGACAGCGCGTGCACCAGTTCTTGCTCGGTGGTCTGCAAATCATCACGGCGCACCGAACTGGTGGCCACGCTGGGGAAGCAGCTGTAACCGGACCTGATCGCCCTGATCGCCTTTTGCAACTCGTCCAGTTCACCGGTCTTGTTAACAAAGCCCATGGCTCCGGCGCGCATGCAGCGGGTAGAAAAGAACACCGCCAGGTACGAAGTCAGCACGAGGATTTTACAGGGCAGTTCCAACGCCTTGATCCGGCTGATCACCTCCAGCCCGCCAAGCTTGGGCATCGCCAGGTCAAGGATGACCAGGTCCGGACATTTCTCACGAGCAATCTGCATGGCGTCTGCACCGTTGCCTGCTTCATATATTTCAAAGAATCCTTCCTGCTTCAACAGGTACTTCACGGTGGCACGTATAAAAGGGTGATCATCCACAATTAAAGCTTTGCTCATAAGACTCCCCGAGGGATCAGTACGCTTACATATCACACGGGACCTATCTACCTGTGAAAAGTAACAGTTCCGACAAACGGTGCTGATTACTCTGCTTGACACTTCAGGCAGTACAGACCCCTACTTTTGATAAAGCACGGTAAACACGTAGAGCCGCGCCCTTGTTCCTGAGGCGCAAGCGCGCAACCTTAGCAACGTCGCGCCTTATCAAATGAAGGGATCATCTCGATTGCTTGTAGGATTTTTCCTCGTAGTAGCATAGTCAGCTTTGCGCGGGACAGAGCCTGGCAGCCGGGGGGGGGGCTACTCGGTGGTACTCGGACTCCAGAACGCCTGCACCACCAGAGTCGACATCGATATCCTTTCCACCAGCGCGTCCAACTCGTCACCGTCGACCGACGTCACGGCCAGGGTGGCTTCGATTTCTACTTCCTCCGTGCCAAAGGGGCGCACGTCAACATCGCTGGCTGGGTAATTGCAACGCGCCAGCTCAGCTTCCAACAAGGCCAGCACGGCTTTCTGCTGGGTACGTCGAGCGATTACATACAAGATATTGGTCACCTCCGCCGACACCACATCCAGCGGCTGGCGGTTGATAGTGTTAACGATCGGCCGCAGCAAGGTATTGGCCGCCAGCACGAACAGCGTGCCCAGCAGCGCTTCGAGGATCAGGTCGGCACCCGCGCAGGCCCCCACTGCCGCCGACGCCCAGAGCGTGGCGGCGGTGTTGAGCCCGCGCACATTGCCTTCTTCACGCATGATCACACCGGCGCCGAGAAAGCCGATGCCCGACACGACATACGCCACTACGCGCACCGCACCTTCCGCACCGCCGAGACGGTTGGCCATGTCGACGAAAATCGCCGCGCCCACCGCCACCAGCACGTTGGTGCGCAGACCTGCAGTGCGCTGGCGGTATTGACGCTCGAAACCGATCAGGCCGCCAAGGATGAATGCCGCAGTGAGGCTGACCAGGGTGTCGATCAGGGAATTGAGGTTGATGTTGTTGATTGCTTGCAAAGGAAATCGTCCCTGTTTATTGCCAGCCAAACTTACGGATGTAGTAACCCTTCACCGCCTGGGTCAGGGCCATGTACGCCAGCAGGATCACGGGCAGGAACACAAAGTACAGCGATGGCAGCGCCTGCAATTTAAAGTAATGCGCCAACGGCCCCATCGGCAGGAAAACCCCCACGGCCATGATCACACCGGTCATCACCATCAACGGCATCGCCGCACGGCTTTGCAGGAACGGGATTTTCGGGGTGCGGATCATGTGCACGATCAGCGTCTGGGTCAGCAGCCCCACCACAAACCAGCCGGACTGGAACAGGGTCTGGTGGTCGGGGGTGTTGGCATCGAAGACATACCACATGAGTGCAAACGTGGTGATGTCAAAGATCGAACTGATCGGCCCGAAAAACAGCATGAAGCGGCCGACATCGCCCGGTTGCCAGCGTTGTGGCTTGGCGAGCATGTCTTCATCGACGTTATCGAACGGAATCGCGATCTGCGAAATGTCATACAGCAGGTTCTGCACCAGCAAATGCATCGGCAGCATCGGCAGGAACGGGATAAATGCACTGGCCACCAGCACCGAGAACACGTTGCCGAAGTTGGAACTGGCGGTCATCTTGATGTACTTGAGCATGTTGGCGAAGGTACGCCGCCCCTCCAGCACGCCCTCCTCCAGGATCATCAGGCTTTTTTCCAGAAGGATGATGTCGGCGGCTTCCTTGGCAATATCCACCGCGCTGTCCACCGAAATACCGATGTCGGCGGTACGCAACGCCGGCGCGTCGTTGATGCCATCGCCCATAAAGCCCACCACATGTCCGTTAGCCTTGAGCAGGCGCACGATGCGCTCCTTGTGGCTCGGCGTCAGCTTGGCGAACACGTTGGTGGTTTCCACGGCCTCTGCCAGCTCGGCGTCGGTCATGTCCTCGATATCGTTGCCCATCAGCAGGCCTTGTTGCTCCAGGCCCACTTCACGGCAGATTTTGGCGGTGACCAGCTCGTTGTCACCGGTCAGCACTTTTACCGCAACGCCATGGGCTTTGAGCGCCTTGAGGGCGGGAGCAGTGCTTTCCTTCGGTGGGTCGAGGAAAGCCACGTAGCCGATCAGCGTGAGGTTTTGCTCATCCGCCAGGCTGTAAGTGTCGCGCCCCGGCGTCATGGGTTGCGCGGCCACGGCCACCACGCGCAGGCCTTCTTCGTTGAACGCAGCGGTGACCTGGCGAATACGTGCCAGCAGTTCATCGGTCAGCGCCTCGTTGGTGTCGCCATGGCGCACGTTGTTGCACACAGAGAGGATTTCCTCCACAGCGCCCTTGCAGATCAACAGGTGCGGCAAGCCTTCCTCGGCCACTACCACCGACATGCGGCGACGATTGAAATCGAACGGGATCTCATCGACCTTGTGGAACGCGGTGCCGACTTTCAGCTCGCGATGCACCTCCACGTGCTCCAGCACTGCCACGTCCAGCAGGTTTTTCAGGCCGGTCTGGTAGTAGCTGTTGAGGTAGGCCATTTCCAGCACATCGTCGGACTCTTCGCCCCACACATCCACATGGCGCGCCAGGAAAATCCTGTCCTGGGTCAACGTGCCGGTCTTGTCGGTGCACAGCACGTCCATGGCGCCGAAGTTCTGGATCGCGTCCAGGCGCTTGACGATGACCTTTTTGCGCGACAGAAACACCGCACCCTTGGCCAGGGTGGAGGTGACGATCATCGGCAACATTTCCGGGGTGAGGCCCACGGCAATCGACAATGCAAACAGCAGCGCCTGAGTCCAGTCACCCTTGGTGAAACCGTTGATAAACAGCACCAGTGGTGCCATCACGAACATGAACCGAATGAGCAACCAGCTGACGTTGTTAACACCGTGCTGGAACGACGTGGTCGCGCGGTCGGTGGCCGTCACACGCTGGGCCAACGCGCCGAAATAAGTGCTGTTACCGGTGGTCAGGATCACCGCCGTCGCCGCGCCGGACACCACGTTGGTGCCCATGAACAGGATATTCTCCAGGTCCAGCGGATTGCGGGTGTTGGCGTCCTGCTGGTGGGCGAACTTCTCCACCGGCATCGATTCCCCGGTCATCGCCGCCTGGCTGACGAACAGGTCCTTGGCGCTGAGCACACGGCAGTCGGCCGGGATCATGTCGCCGGCCGAAAGTACAATCAGATCGCCGGGAACCAACTGCTTGATCGGTAACTCGATGCGCTTGGCCTCATCGCGACGCAGCACCGTGGCGGTGTTACTCACCATGGCCTTCAGGGCATCGGCGGCCTTGTTGGATTTGGCCTCCTGCCAGAAACGCAGCAACGTCGACAGCACCACCATGGAAAAAATCACCGTGGCGGCCTTCACGTCTTCGGTCAGCCAGGAGATGACCGCCAACAGGGTCAGCAACAGGTTGAACGGGTTCTTGTAGCAGTGCCACAGGTGCACCCACCAGGGCAGCGGTTGCTCATGCTCGACTTCGTTGAGGCCGTATTGCACGCGCAGGGCATCGGCCTCTTGGGTGTTCAAACCTTCGCAATGACTGCCTAGCGTGCCGAGCAATTGCACGGCACTGTTGTTGGCCGAGACCACGAGGGTTTGCGCCAGAGTCGGCGGTACTTCGCGGCTGACACTGGCGTCAGTCACCGTTTCGAGCATCGCCAGGCGGCGGAAATGCCGGGCAATATGCCGGGTCCGCAGGAAGCCGGCGAAGAACTCTTTGAGCAGCGTGAAGTTCATGGTGTTACTCCTGCGCGAGGAAACACTCGTGCAGGTACGGCCGTCTGCCCCGCGCCATTTTATAGGCACAGTCAGCTTGGCCCGCCCACCGTAAAGGCAGGCGCGTCCGTAGCATCCCGAGGTGAGTCAGGTGCTGGTCAGCGTCGATGAGAGGGATTCGGGCAGGCGCCAGGATTGGCTGCTGCCGGGATGCCGCTTCTCGCTTTTATTGGCGAGACAACGGCATCAGAAGAATGCGCGTTACCTTGCCAAGCCTGTGCCGGCTACCAGAACCGGCCGACTACTGTCACTCGAACAAGTACCCACTGAGGGTCTCCGCTATTGATGAAAACGCGCGAAGCTTACGCCTCGAGTTCAGGAGCGTAAACCGCAGAAAAGTGTCTGCGTGAGGAATAAGAAGATTCTTCAGGGAGGGTTCAGGAACGCATCTTCCTGAACCCTCCAGATATCTAAATGTGGGAGCGGGCTTGCTCGCGAAGACGGTGTATCAGCCACTGCAGATGTCGACTGAGCTACCGCATTCTCGAGCAAGCCCACATTTCGGACAGCGTACATCAGTTGCTACGCGGTACCCGGTCTATCCCTCGCCACCAGCCTCAAGTAATCCTCAACCGCCCCACCCGCCAGCGCCTTGACCTGAATCGACACCCGGTTCACCTGCCGTCCCATCGTGACGCCCTCCCGCGTACTTACCTGCGCATACCCAAGCCTGGGCCAGAAACGCTCGGCTTTGATATTGCCGATAACCACCGTCAACCGCAGCCATTGGGCGCCCTTCTTCGCAGCCCATTTTTCAAGGTCCGCATGCAGTCGTTGCGCAAGGCCAGTGCCATGCAGGCAGGAATCGACCAGCAGCAGCCCGATATGCCAGACACCGCTCGCCAGCAAGTCCGCCGCAATGTTCACCACCGCGACCCATTGGTCGTCAGCATCGCGATAACCCAGCCAATACATCCGGCGGCACGTCCATCCTGTGGGCAACTGCCCGTGCAACTCCTCGCGCGCTTCAGTCGGCGTGGCGGGCTCGCCGTTCACCGCAATGAAGTAATCCGGCGCTCGCTCGAAAAAACGTTGCAGCTCGGCCTCGTCGCTAGCGCACAGCTCAACCACCCGAGTACCTGCAACAGAGCAACCGGGCAACACGTGCTCATCAACATCCCTGTTCATCCGCCCTCAATCATCCCGCGTCAGCACTTCCAACAACTCAATCTCAAAACACAGATTACTGTTGGGCTTGATATGCGCGCCCATCGACCGTTCGCCATACGCCAGATGCGCCGGCACGAACAAGGTCCGAACACCGCCCACCTGCATGCCCATCAGCCCCTGGTCCCAGCCCTTGATCACCCGCCCGGTGCCGATCACACACTGGAACGGTTTGCCGCGCTCCCAGGACGAATCGAATACCGTGCCGTCTTCCAGGGTGCCGGTGTATTGGGTAGTAATCAACGCGCCCTTGACCACGGCTTTGCCAGTGCCGGGGCGGATGTGGGTGATTTGGAGTTCGTCGTGGCTCATGGCGGTTCTCATTGAGGACGCAAAGGATGGCGTTTTTCCCAGAATCAAGCGGGTTTGGCAAGCTTCAAACGCAACACTGACAGTTTCTACGCGCCGCAGCGCCTTTCAGGATCAGAGGGCTCTCTCTGCGCTTGCTGCCTGAAATTCACTTACAAAAAAACACGATGTCCCCTCCCCCCAAAACACCTTCAGCTTATTTCTCGCGCCCAGTGCTAACGCTCAACCTATGAAGCGTTCATTACGCTGAATAGGGAATATCAGAATGACCATCGGTTCCGGCTTCAACTACCCCGCAGACATCGCCCAGCGCCAGCATCGAGAAAAGCGCTCTACCGAGAAGAAATGGAGGGCAACATTTCCTAATCCACCCGACCTGTGCTTTGACTACCGCGCGTTGGTTGAACAGGTAAACGGGATTGCCCAGGCCACTGAACCCAATCATAAGATCTGCGTTATTGGCGCTGGCATTACCGGCCTGACGACTGCACGCGAGCTTTACAGGTGCGGGTTCACAAACATTACCTTACTCGAAAAATCCAAGCGTATTGGCGGCCGACACCTTACCGCCCTTGGGAACAATCACACCAACACGCCAGGCAGGCCCCCTTTCGAGATGGGTGCAATGAGGATGCCGTTCTTCAACAAGACAAATGAGCCTCCCAAAGACGGTCGCTCACTGATGGCCTATTACGCTAACGAATTCGATTTGCGCCATTCAGACTTTCCAAACCCGGGCAGCCCGGCCGTCCGCTCAACAGGTATATTCCTCAGAGAAGGGAGCATAGATAACAGCAGTGAACCCACCCTGCTGATCTGGAAAAACGCCGATGGAAAAACAGCCCCGCCAGGGCAAACGCTGGGCCACGTTTTCGCGAAATGGAAGACATTTGCCGAGCGTATGACGCTGTGCGTCTCCGAAAATTACGGCTCCGAACGCTGGGAGGACATGTGGGCATCGATAGTAAGAAAATACGAAGGTATGTCCTTTCGGGACCTGGTCAAGTTGCCAAGTATTGATACGTGGCACCACAGGGATCCTGGAAACTTTGGCGGCCTGGGTATGAGTGCCCAGGAATCTGCAGTGTTCTACGCCATCGGAATAGGTGATGGCAGTTGGGGCGCCTTCTATGACGTCTGCGCGCTTTACCCTCTGCGCACGGCGATATTTGGATTCAGCAGTCATCTGCAGTTGATCCACGGACGGGTTGACGCAGACGGTACGCCCATGGACGCACCGTACTTGAATGCTAAAGAGACGCTGGACTCCAGAGGGCTGAAATTCAACAAACCAAACTATATTGGCCTTGGATCGCTGGCGGAATCGCTGCTCTTCATAAAACCCGACGAGACCGATGATTCTTTGTACGAACACCTTTTAAAGCGCCCATCCGGTTTACTGACCAGCAGTGCAGTGACAACACTGAAAAAACTCAAGAACGGAAAAATACGGGTGTATTACAGCTGGAATGCCACACAAAAAGACAAAACAGAAAACGTATTTATCGATTGTGACGCTGTCGTAATGACACTCCCCTCCTGGCTGATCGAGACACAATTATCAATTGAAAACTTCAGCCAGGAGACACTCCCATTCAACATCATAGAAGCCTATAAGACCGCCCACTGGGAAACCAGCTGCAAAGTCTACGCGCCACTAAAAAAGTCGTTTCTCTCAGAGAACAAGAACATACCTCAAGCGATCGTTACGGACAGCTGGGTACATGATGTATATACCTACCGCTACCACAATAATAATACCTATGACTGCATCCTCCTCAGCTACACGTGGGAAGACGACGCGACCAAGCTATCGGTATTTGACGACGAACAACTGGTCGATAAATGCATAAAAGAGCTTGACCGAATCCTCTTGAAGTCCACAAACATCAAAGAAAAAATATCACCTTATATAGGACATAAACAGGCCGTCGTTCAACGCTGGATGAACGACAAGCACTCGCTGGGTTGTGCAAAGCTCTATCGCGCAGGCACCTACTACGCCGCGGTGTCCTTAATGAAATACAACAGGGACTTCTCCCACAAATCGGGACTTTATCTCTGCGGCGAGTCGTTTTCCGTTGATGCTGGCTGGACTGAGCCTTGCTTCAGAGGCGCCGTCGACACCGTGATAAACATCTGCAATAAAACACGCGCCAATTTCAACGGCGGCTTTGACATGCAGGACTACCCAGCCTACAAAACCGAGCAACAAAGGAAATAGACTACGCAGCAACGAGAACCGTCTGACTTTCAATTAAACATATTGTCGCCTCTTATAAACATCCAACCATTTTCCGGTTGTATAACAATAAGAGGTCACCTCAATGAGCGAACCAGTAAGCCCTGCACGCGTAGCGGTCATTCAACTTGATCCACAGGTCGGCATGGCCAACCGCGCCAATAATCTGAGTCAGAGCCTCGCACTGGCGGCCGAAGCCGCGAACGGCGGAGCCAACCTGATCGTGCTGCCCGAGCTCACCAATTGCGGGTATTTCTTCAGCAGTCGCCAGGATGCTTTTGATCACGCAGAACGAGTGCCAGACGGTACCAGCGTGCAGGCGTGGATAGATTTTGCCTGCAGGCACCAGGTGTATCTGGTAGCAGGCCTATGTGAAATAGACGGTATGCAGCTATTCAATACGGCCGTGCTGTTAGGTCCCGAAGGCTACATCGGAAAATACCGCAAAGCGCATTTGTGGAACCTGGAAAAGCTATGGTTCACCCCCGGCGATACAGGCTTTCCGGTATTTGAAACGCCGATCGGCCGTATTGGCTTGCTGATTTGCTGGGACATCTGGTTCCCGGAGGTACCGCGCATTCTCAGCCAGCAAGGCGCAGATATTATTTGCAGCCTGAACAACTGGGTGTGGACGCCACCGCCGCTATTCGACGACGCGGGAAAATGCATGGCGTCATACCTGACGATGACCGCCGCCCACGTCAACAACGTGTTTATCGCTGCCGCCAGCCGCATTGGCGAGGAGCGAGACGCCCGTTACCTCGGATGCTCATTGATTGCCGGAACCAATGGCTGGCCGATTGGCGCTGTCGCTTCGGCCAATCGCCAGGAAATTTTGTTCGCCGACATTGATATCACCAGCGCCCGCAGTGCACCGATCTGGAACAGCCTCAACGATTTGCAACGTGATCGACGCAATGATCTCTACGATCAAATGCTCGGTTACGCCCAACACCCTGCCCTGCCGCGCTGATTGGAGGGTTGACTATGGGTAACCTCTTAGAAAAACCACGAACCCCCTGGTCCAACATTGACAAGACTGTTGTTGTCATTGCGCTGACCAGCGCTCTGATCATTATGTGGTTAGCGTTCACCGGGCCCTGGCCTGGCTACACCGATATGGTGCAAAGCCTCCCACACCCTGTTGCCTGGCTGCGCTGGGTACTTGGCGATATCAGCGAGGTCGCTTTCTACAAACATGAACTGGCGTCGCTCGGCCTGCTGGGAGGTGCCTACCTGGCCTGGTGGGCCAGCCGAAGGGGTAAGGCCTGGCAAGGTTTCTCCATTTCCTATGGGACCGGATTATGGCCTTGGCTGATAACCAGCTCGTTGCTCGGCCTGCTACTCAGCAACCTGCTGTGGGGATGGGCTGTCACCGCTGAGACGTGGCAACCGACGTTCGCGGCGTTCGTCTCGTTGCCGGCGGCAATGGTGCTGATGTTTGGCGGCGGGTGGAAGGTCACCCTCACTGGCGCAGCACTGGGCGCTGTGCTCGTTACGCCGATGTGCCTGTTGATCGTCAACTTTGTCTGCGTGCCGCTGGGGTTGCCGACGGTGATTGGCAATGTGATGGGCATGGCTATCGGTAGCGTGATCGCGTTTATGCTATGCCGTCGGATGCCCTCTGTGGTGCGCTCGGACTTTACCCCACCGGCCAAACCGGAGCCTGCCGCTCTTCCCACTTATGGCGTGACTTGGAGCCTGCGCCGGGTGCTGGCAGATTTCTCCGAAGCGCCGTTTTTTGGAAACGAGCTAGCCAGTCTGGGTCTGTTGGCGGGAGTCCTCTTGGCGTACGCCCTGAATCCCGTGAGCCCGGCGTACGGCTCAGGCCTCATATTGCACCTGATCGGCGCGCAAGCACTGACGTCTGCGCTGGGTGTGGTCATCTGGCGACGTGAGTGGATCAAGCGAGGATGGTATCCCACCTATGTTCCCTTGGTGTCAGTAGTACCGGCTGCCGTGTTGACCCATGGAGGAAGTTGGATGGTGATGGGATCAAGTGCGCTGCTCGGTGCATTGATTGCTCCACCTTTAGCGTGCGCCATCGCGGGGAGGTTGCCGGCCCACTTCCACCCCTACATCGGTAACGTGCTCTCAATGGCGTTGAGTACGCTGATCATCGTGCCAGTCGTGGGATGGTTAGTGGTTTAGCAAAAGCGTGGTGAGAGGTCCCCCTCTCACCACCCTCATCACAACACGTCAGGCCAACGGTACGCGACGATTAGTCAGCGCCATACGTCCCACAAAGAAGCTCAGCGCCGCCCCCCAACAGCAGCATCGCCAAGGTGCTCCAGGCCGCACGGGAAACCTGCTTGGCAGCCACTTCACGGGCTTTCTGTTCAGCCTGTTGCTTCAGCTCTTCGACCTTCTGCATGGCTTGCTGATAAGCCTGGGCGTAATTGTCGACGATCTGCGTGGCTTCTTCCTTACTCTTGCCGGTACGCGCCGCCACGAAGTTGACCAGCGCTTCTTTATCCGCCGCGTTCAGCGCAGGTTCACCGGACGCTATCACGCGTTCAAACCACTCCTTCACTTGGTCGCCCGCCTGCGCAGGATTGGTCGCTGCATCCGTCGCCGCGGCAATACCGCTGCTGGCAGCCAACAAGCCTTTACCCACCATGTTGCCGGCGGTGCCGAGCACACTAAGGACCAGGTAGGTTACCAGGGCAATTGCACTACCGGCCAACACCGCGCTTCAGGGCACGCGAAACAGCGAGCGATCGGTTTCATAGACAGTGGTCATACAGAGGTACTTCGCACGTTATGGGAGCACGACGATGTGCCTTGTTGAGTAGGCGTGTGGCGAAACGATAGCTGTTCAGTCGTGGCGCAAATGCACCAGATTGCCTGATGCATTTGCACTCCGTCCCCCTCACTTTCTCTGCACTATCCTGAAGCGTGCATGTCGGAGTTTTTATGCGCTTTTTTCCGGAGAAATCATGAGCCAGGACGTCCTCGCTAAAGAAACCAACCGCCGCCAACTGCAGCAGATCATTTCCGGGTTATCCGATGGGATCATTCTCGCCGAGGTCGACCAGACCATCCTGTGGGCCAACGAAGCCGCACTGACCATGCACGGCGTGGGCGACGTGATGGGGCTAGGCGCGGATGCGCAGGCGTATGCCGAGCGCTTCACGCTGCGCTATCGCAACAATCACCCACTGCTGCCGGAAAACTATCCCCTGGCCCGTGCTGCCGCTGGCGACGAATTCAGCGACGTCGTGGTGGAGGTGATTCCAAACGCCGATTCGGACAAAACCTGGGTACACCGCCTGCGCAGCCTGGTGATCGCCGACTCGCATGGCGAACCGGAGCTGCTGGTACTGATCCTCAGCGACGCTACCGAATGGGCCAGTGCCGAGCAGCGCTTCGAGAAAACCTTCAACGCCAACCCGGCGCCTGCGGTGATCTGCCGTCTGAGCGACTTGCGCTATATCAAGGTCAACCAAGGCTTTCTGGAGATGACCGGTTACAACCGCGACCAAGTCATCGGCAAGTCCGTCTATGAGCTGGACGTACTGGAGCAGGCCGAGCGCAAGGGCCTGGCGATCCAGCGCTTGGGCGATGGCGCGACCATACCGCAGATGCAGGCCGAACTGAGATTGCCCGAAGGCGGCAGCAAACTGGTGATCGTCGCCGGCCAGCCGCTGGACATGAACGAAGAGGCCTGCATGCTGTTCTCCTTCACTGACCTGGAGCCTCGGCGCAAGGCCGAAACCGCGCTGCGCCAGAGTGAAGAACGGTTTGCCAAATCATTTCGCCTGACCCCGGTGCCGACGTTGGTCTGCAGCGCCGCCAACCGCCAAGTGGTGGATGTGAATGAGGCGTTCATGACGATCACCGGGTACACCAGCGAAGAATTGATCGGCAAGGCCATCGAAGACATTGGTTTTATCGACAGCGCAACGGCTGGCGCCCTGTTGTTCACCACCCTGGAAAAAGCCGGAAGCGTTGACGGCCAGGACTTGAAGGTGCGCAAGAAAGGCGATGAGGTTATCGACTGTGTCGTGTCCGCCGACACCGTGATCATTCAGGATGTGCCCTGCTACCTGCTGGTGCTGATGAACATCACCGAACGCAAGCGCTCGGAGCTGGAACTGGTGGCCGCCATCGAGGAAGTCATGCAAGACGCTTCATGGTTCAGCCAGACACTGATCGAGAAACTGGCGAACGCCAAAAGCGTCAACAGCCCCAACCTGCCGAATGTCGCGTTCACCGACCTCACGGCCCGCGAGCGGGATGTTTTGGGGTTGATCTGCGAAGGGCTGGCTGACAAGGAAATTGCCTCGCGCCTAAAACTGGCGCCCAACACGGTGCGTAACCATGTGGCCACGGTGTACTCCAAGCTGGGGGTGCATAGTCGTAGTGCAGCGATCGTTTGGGCCCGCGAACGCGGACTGTTTGCCCGCGAGTTGCGGCTCAAGAACAAGTGAATGCGGTGCAAATGCACTAGTGCGTCTAGTGCGAATTCAACTTATGACGCGGGCAAGTAAACCCTAACCTTCAGGGCGTGGGCACAAGGCTTTGATCGTGTGCCACCGCATTAACACCCTGAAGGAACCCACATGTTTACCCTCTCTCAACTGCGCAATTGCATCGAAGAAGGTCTGTCGCCACTGAAGTGCGAATTCACCCTGTGCCGGGACGCGTCGCTGACCCTCAAGGTCTACGACGCGGAGACCGGCCGGGTCGACCTGGTTGTCACCGGGATCAGCACGAACCGGCTGCAGACCCCGCAAGAAGTCGAAAAAATGGTGGAAGAGCTGCGTTACGAACTGCAATGCAACACCGTGGGCAAGCTCACGCTGGATGATTTGCCTTCAGCGACGCACCCATGAAATAGAACACCCCGCCCGCAATGATAAACGCCCCCAGCATGTAGAACATGTAGTGGGCCGGCAGGCTGGCCAGCACCAGCCCACACAACACCGGCCCAAGGGCAGCCCCCAGGTTGGACAGGTTCTGCGCCCCGTAGTACATGCCGCGCAGGTGGTCCGGGGCGATGCGGTCGATAAACATGTACTCGGCCGGAAACACGATGATCTCCCCCACCGTGAACACCGCCATTGCCAATACCCACCACAGCACGCTGGTGGACAGCGCAAAACCAATGATCCCCAGCATGAACATGCCCAGTCCTGCGATCAGCCACTGGCCCAAGTAGCGATGCGAGATGCGCCGCCCAATCACATACTGCAGGGCAATCACCAACACGGCGTTGGTGGTCAGCACGGCGCTGACCACGGTGTAGGTGTATTCGGCGGTGGTGGTGGTGACCAAATATTGCGACAGCCATGCAGTGAACTGACCGAATACCACGGCGCTGAGCACGCCGCCAACGGTGAAGCAGACCAGGCGACGATCGCGCAACAGCACGCGGCCAACGGCAAGAAAGGGCACCGGCTTTTGCGTGGCATCAACGGTCGCCAACGTGCGGTCACCCCAACGCCAATACAGCAGGAAAAACCCTACACCCAATAGCGCCGAAAGGATAAACGGCAAGCTGATGTCCAGCTTGGCAATCATCGCCCCGAAAAAAGGCCCTACGGCATAGCCGATATTGGTCAGGGTGTACTTGATGGAAAACACTTCGCTGCGTGCGTCTTCGGGCAACAAGCTGGCAAAACCGGCTTTGACCGCGATATCGATCACCGCGTAGGCCAGGTTGATCAGGATCAGGCAGCTGTAGAACGCCCAGATATTCTGCGCGAGCAGCGTGCCGATAAAGCCCAGTACAAACAGCACGCTCATGCCGAGCAGCAACCGGTAGCTGTTGATACGGTCGACCAGGAAGCCGCCATAGACGCTGAGCAGCGAGCCGACAATCAGCGAACTGCCGATCACCAGACCGACCTGAGTGATATCAAGGGCAAAGTGGCTGGTGAGGTAAATCACCAAGTACGGAAACGTGATCGCCTTGGCCAACGTGAGCATCAACGTGGCGGACAGCAACAGGTTAACGGTGCGGGGGTAGTTTCTTATTGTGGCAAGCATCCTGCTTTCTTTCCTGGAAGGTAACGCGGCCTTTACGGCCGGCTACCTTAACTCAGGAACAGGGCACGAATGCAAGGTCATTTCTTGACGGGAGTGATCTCAAGGATGGTGCCGTTAGTGGTCTTGAGCAGGACGAATTTATCGCCCACCCGCGCCCACTGGCTGTCTTCTTCAGGCTGCTTGAGGCCGCGTTTTTTCCAGTCGCTGACAGCTGATTCCTTGCGCATCAACATATCCGGTGCGCGGTCGCCCTCTTTCAAGTCACGGGCGTTGATATTCGAAGGTTGCACGGTTTCCTGGGGGGTATCACCGGCGTGCACGACAAAGCTGGCGGTGGACAGGCTGGCGGCAACCAGCAGGCAGGCGATTAGGGACTTGGACTTCATGGGTGCTCCTTCAATTAATGGCGCTTACCCAGGTTCGGACCGCTGGCGGGTCTGATCATTCAATCAAGCCTTGGCACGGAGTGAGCTAGGCAACTGCCACAGGTGTGCCTTGATGGAACACCATCCGCCACTGCCCCTCTTCAGCTCGCCATACCGAGCTGCGCAGCGAAGCCCCACCTGCGTGCCGATGAGAGCGATAGGTCACCAGAGCCACACCTTCAGTCAGCCTTTTCACCGTGAAATCAGTTATACAGCGCGCAGAAAACACCTCATCCTGCAGTCCGGAAATCACCTCTGCCTTGCTGCCCCACACATTTCCACTGGCACCAAACTCAACAAAATCATCCGCCAATAGCTCCGCCAACCGCGTCGCATTCGAACGGGTAGTCGTTTGCTGCAGCGCCTGTTCAAGCTCAAATAAGTGCGCGTCTAAATCCATTCCATTGCCTCCATGAAATAAATCCTGTAATTTTTCATGAAATTTATCGAAATAAATTTCATGACCCCACAAGAAGAACTCTCCACCCTGGCCGCACTGATCCACGATCTGCGCAAGCACAAGAAGCTTACCCTCGCCCAGCTCGCGCAGAAAATCGAGCGATCCGTGGGTTTCCTGTCCCAGGTCGAACGCGGCCTGTCGCGCCCGACCGTGGCCGATTTGACCGCCATCAGCCATGCCCTCGACGTGCCCACCACCTACTTCTACAGCCAGCCCAAACCCAAGGCGGTGGACTGGATCACCCGGCCCAACGAGCGGCGCACGGTGTATTACGCCAATGGCATCACCGACATCCTCGTCTCGCCCAGCATGAACGGCGCCTTTTCGATGCTCGACAGTCTGTTGGCTCCCGGAGCCAACAGCGGTGAACAAACCATGAGCGACCGCGCCGAGCAGGCCGGCTTTGTACTGGAGGGCGAATTGACGCTGTGGGTCGACGGTGAGACCGATCCGGCCACCCTCGGCCCCGGCGACAGCTTCCACCTGGCCAGCTTCGCCCATTGCCGCTACGCCAATCTGACCGACCTGCCCGCCCGCGTGTTGTGGGTTTACAACTAGGAGCTGCACCCGTGAAAAGCCATGCCACCACGTTACTGGCCGAAGTACGGACCTTTCGCCAGAACCATCCCGACGTGCGTTACGTAGACTTGATCGCCTTGGACATTCCAGGGCACTTCTACGGCAAGCGTTACCCCATCGAGATGCTGGAAAAAGTCGCCGCCGGCAGCCCGCTGAAGCTGCCACAGAACGCCGTGCTGCTGGGGGCTCAGGGGGGGCTGTTCAAGATTGGTGACTATTGCTTCAACGACGGCGACCCGGATGCCAACCGCCGTCTGGTGCCGGGCACGCTCAAGCCGGTGAGCTGGGAGTCGCAGCCGCTGGGCCAGATGCTGATTACCTCAGACGGTACCGAAGCGCCCATCGAATTCGAACCTCGCGAAGTGCTGGCCAAGGTGCTGGAACGCCTGCAACACAAGGGCATTCACCCGGTGGTGGCGTTCGAGTTGGAGTTCTACCTGTTCGACAAGAAACTCGACAATGGCCTGCCGCAATGCGCCCGCGACCCACTGAGTGACGACCCCGACGACCAACCCAACCTGCATATCGAACGGCTATCGCGTTTCAGCGAAGTGCTCGACGACATGGCGCAAACCGCCAAGAACCAGGGCATCGACATCACGGTGATCACTGCCGAAATCGGCCCCGGCCAGTTCGAAATCAACTTCGGTCACCAGGGCAACGGTATGCGCGCCGCCGACTGGGCCGCCCTGTTCTGTCGCAGCACCCGCGGCGTAGCGCTCAAGCACGGTTACCGTGCGAGCTTCATGGCCAAACCCTACCTGCAATTCCCCGGGAGCGGCATGCATGTGCATGTCAGCCTGTATGACGGCGCGGGCAATAACCTGCTGGCGGCGCACCAGCAGCAGCCATTGCGCCATGCCGTGGCCGGCTGCCTGGAATTGTTGCCGCACTGCATGCCGATCTTTTCGCCCAACCACAACGCCTTTCGCCGCCTGGGCGGCACGGTCAACGCGGCAACGCGCGCCAGTTGGGGCTTTGAAGACCGTGATGCGTGCGTGCGCATCCCCGAGTCCGACCCGCGCAACCTGCGCGTAGAGCATCGCCTGGCGAGTGCGGATGCCAACCCGTACCTGGTGCTGGCGGCGATCCTGGTGGGCTTGGAGCACGGTCTTGAAGCCAAGCGCGAACCCATCGCCCCACTGAACGAAGATCGCACCAGCGGTACCGACTTCCCCCTGGAAATGCTCGACGCCGTGCGCGCCATGCAACATCAACCGGTACTGCGCGATAAGCTGGGCGCCGAATTTGTCGACGTGTACTGCGAGAACAAACGCCAGGACCACTTGGCTTTCCAGCAAGAGATCCCTGCGCGGGAATACCGCTGGTTTCTCTAAACATCCCCTATGGAATCACCGATGACTGACCAAAGCGCCCCGGCCCTCAAGGAAATCTTCAACATCGAACGCCTGCACCACATCGCCACGCAAATGACGGCGGTGTACCCGGCCTTCGACGCCAAGGGCTTCCTCCAGCACGCCAAGTCCGGGCTGACGGAGTTGTCGGTGATGCAGCGCATGGCGCGGGTCAGCGAGAGCCTGCATGCAGTGATCCCGCTGGATTATGCGCAAACCCTCAAGCTGCTTTACGCCCTCGCCCCGCGCCTGAACAGCGCGTTCGTCAGCCTGTTCCTGCCGCACTTCGTGGCGAATTACGGGCGGGATGACTTCAAGCGCTCCATGGCTGCACTCCAATACTTCACCACCTTTGGCTCCGCCGAATTCGCCATCCGCCACTTCCTGCTGGATGACTTCCAGCGCACGTTGGCGGTGATGCAGACATGGTCGCTGGATGACAACGAACACGTGCGCCGCCTCGCCAGCGAAGGCTCGCGGCCGCGTCTGCCGTGGTCGTTCCGCCTGGCCGAAGTCCAGGCGAACCCTGAACTGTGCGCGTCGATCCTCGACAACCTCAAGGCCGACGGCAGCCTTTATGTGCGCAAGTCTGTGGCCAACCACCTCAACGACATCACCAAGGACCACCCGGAGTGGGTGCTCAGCCTGATCGAGGGCTGGAACCTGGACAACCCGCACACCGCCTGGATCGCCCGCCACGCCTTGCGCAGCCTGATCAAGCAAGGCAACACCCGGGCGCTGACGATCATGGGCGCCGGGGCCAGGGCCGAGGTGAAGATCCATGACCTCAAGGTGACACCGGCGGTGATCAACCTGGGGGAACGGATCGAGCTGTCCTTCAGCCTGGAATCAACCGCCGCCGCCCCACAGAAACTGGTGGTGGATTACGCGATCGACTATGTGAAAAGTGCCGGGCACAGCGCGGCAAAGGTGTTCAAACTCAAGACGCTTACCCTCGGCGCTGGGGAACACCTCAGCATCCGGCGCGAGCAGCATATTCGCGAGCTGACCACGCGCAGGCATTACCCCGGCAGGCATAGCGTGCACGTGGTGGTGAATGGAGAGCGGTTGGGCAGCGCAGAGTTCGAGTTGCGCGCCTGACAGGTTTGAGTGAACCTGCACAGTTCCCACCGTCTTGATCCGGTCAGTCAGATCTCGCCGAGGAGCAAGCTTTGCTCCCGCGCGCACAACTCCACCACGTAATCCCACAACACCCGCAACCGCACTGACTTGTGCAACTCCCGCCGCGAACTGATCCAGTAGCTGCGCTGAATTCCCTCCCCCGGCAGCAAAGCCACCAGCTCCGGATCAGCCGAGGCCATGAAACACGGCAACACCGCAATGCCCAACCCTGAGCGTGCCGCCTGGTGCTGGGCTATCACGCTGGTGCTGTGGAACACCACTTTGGGGTTGCGGCAGAAGCTGCTGAGGAACTTCAGTTCCTGGCTGAACAGCAGGTCGTCGACGTAATCGATCCACGAATGCACCGCGAGGTCTTCGCGCTTTTCGATCGGCGGGTTACGGTCCAGGTAGGCGCGGCTGGCGTAGAGGGCCAGGCGGTAGTCGGTGAGTTTGCGGGTGACCAATTGATCGACGCTGGGCCGTTCAAGGTGGATGCTGATTTCCGCCTCGCGGTTGAGGATGCTGACAAAGCGCGGCACTGCCACCAGCTCCACTTCCAGTCCGGGGTAGCGTTCGAAAAGCCCACCCATGCGGCTGGCCAGGAACATCACGCCCAGCCCTTCGGCGACGCCCAGGCGGATCTTGCCCAAAGGCGCGGCGGAGTGGGTCAGTTCGTCTTCAGCCAGCAGCGCGACGTTTTCCATGGCTTCGGCGTGTTTGAGCAAGGCTTCGCCGGCAGGAGTCAGCTCGTAGCCTTGGGCATGCTGTACGAACAGCGCAGTACCGAGGCTTTTCTCGATCGCCTCGATGTGCCGTGCCACGGTGGCATGGGTGGTTTTCAGGCGTTGCGCGGCGGTGAGTAGGCGGCCGCTGCGCTGCAACTCAAGAAAGTACCGCAGGTCATTCCAATCGAACATGGCGCCTCCATTGCGTGACACGGGGTCGTGCTGTTTAAAAACGAACAGCAGCTGGGTAAAAACTAACATTTTTAAGACGAAAACTAACAACTAGGATGGAACCAATAAGAAAAACAAGCGAGACCTTCAGATGCCCATTGCAACTGCTGAATACGATTACATCGTCGTAGGCGCCGGCCCCGCGGGCTGCCTGCTCGCCAATCGTCTGTCCGCCAACCCCGCTCACCGCGTGCTACTGCTTGAAGCCGGCGGCCGCGACAATTACCCCTGGATCCATATCCCCGTCGGCTACCTGTTCTGCATCGGCAACCCGCGCACCGACTGGTGCTTCAAGACCGAAGCCCAGGAAGGCCTGCAAGGCCGTGCACTGAGCTATCCACGCGGTAAGGTGCTGGGCGGCTGCTCATCGATCAACGGCATGATCTACATGCGCGGCCAGGCCCAGGATTACGACGGCTGGGCGGCAGAAGGCAACGCCGGCTGGGCCTGGAAAGACGTGCTGCCGTTGTTCAAACAGAGCGAAAATCATTTTGCCGGTGACTCCCAATTCCATAGCAATGGGGGTGAGTGGCGAGTCGAACAACAGCGCCTGCACTGGCCGATCCTCGACGCCTTTCGTGACGCGGCGGCGCAAAGTGGCATCGCGCCGATCAGCGACTTCAATCAGGGCGACAACGAAGGCTGCGGCTATTTCCAGGTCAACCAGAAAGCCGGTGTGCGCTGGAACGCGGCCAAGGCATTTCTCAAGCCGATCCGTCAGCGCCCCAATCTCACCGTGCTGACCGAAGTGGAAGTAGACCGCGTGCTGCTGGAAAACGGCCGAGCCTCACAGGTGGTTGGTCGTCAGCAGGGCCAGCAGGTGAGCTGGAAGGCGCGCAAAGAGATTGTGCTGTGCGCCGGCTCCGTCGGCTCGCCGGGGATTTTGCAGCGCTCGGGGATAGGGCCCTCCAGCGTGCTCAAGCCGCTGGGCATCGACGTGCTGCATGAACTGCCGGGCGTGGGCGGTAACCTGCAGGATCACCTGCAATTGCGGCTGATCTACAAGCTGGAAAACGCCCGCACCCTCAACCAGATCGCTGGCACCGTATGGGGCAAGATGGGCATGGGCCTGCGCTACCTGTACGACCGCAGCGGCCCGCTGTCGATGGCACCCAGCCAGCTCGGCGCGTTTGCCCGCTCGGGCCCGGAACAAACCTCGGCCAATCTTCAATACCATGTGCAACCGCTGTCGCTTGAGCGCTTTGGCGAGCCGCTGCACGCGTTCCCGGCGTTTACCGCGTCGGTCTGCGACCTGCGCCCGCAAAGTCGCGGACGTATCGACATTCGCTCGGCCAACCCGGCGGACGCACCGCTGATCCGCCCCAACTACCTCAGCCATCCGCAAGATTTGCGCGTGGCCGCCGATGCCATCCGCCTGACGCGCCGCATCGTCGCAGCCCCGGCCCTGAGCCCATTCAAGCCGGTGGAATACCTACCGGGCGATTCACTGCAAACCGAGGACGAACTGCACGAAGCCGCCGCGCGCATCGGCACGACCATCTTCCACCCGGCCGGCACCTGCCGCATGGGCAGCGATAAAGACGCGGTGGTCGATGCCCAACTGCGCGTGCATGGTGTGCCTGGATTGCGCATCGCCGATGCGTCGATCATGCCGCGCATTACGTCCGGCAACACCTGTTCACCTACGCTGATGATCGCGGAGAAGGCCGCGCAGCTGATCCTTTCGCCGAATACAAGGAGTCTCGCCCCGGAGAAAGAACTGGTTCATGCAATCTGAATAGCGGCGCTGAAACTGGCGCCGACAGTGGAACAACAATAAATAATCACTGTGAGGGCTAACCGATGTCAGAACATGCTCAACCCCTGGGCTCGGCGGTCACCACCGCCAGTACCCGCAACGACTCAAAGAAAGTCATCTTCGCCTCGTCCCTCGGGACGGTGTTCGAGTGGTATGACTTTTTCCTCTACGGCGCCCTGGCGGCGGTGATCAGCAAGCAGTTCTTTGCCGGGGTCAACGACACCACGGCGTTCATCTTTGCCTTGATGGCCTTTGCCGCCGGCTTTGTGGTGCGGCCGTTCGGTGCGTTGGTATTTGGCCGCTTGGGCGACATGATCGGGCGTAAATACACCTTTCTGGTCACCATCATTTTGATGGGCCTGGCGACCTTCTGCGTCGGGCTGCTGCCGACTTACGCCAGCATTGGCATTGCGGCACCGATCATTCTGATCCTGCTGCGCATGCTGCAAGGCTTGGCACTGGGCGGCGAATACGGCGGCGCGGCGACTTATGTGGCCGAGCATGCACCAGCCGGCAAACGCGGGCTCCACACCAGTTGGATTCAATCCACCGCGACCATCGGCTTGCTGCTGTCGCTGCTGGTGGTACTGGCCTGCCGTTACTTCACCGGTGACCAGTTCGAAGTCTGGGGCTGGCGGATTCCGTTCCTGTTTTCCATTGTGCTGCTGGGTATTTCCACGTGGATCCGCATGAGCCTGCATGAGTCGCCAGCGTTCCTGAAAATGAAAGAGGAAGGCAAGACCAGCAAGTCGCCGATCCGCGAGTCGTTCGGCAAATGGGAAAACCTCAAGGTGGTGCTGATCGCGCTGTTCAGCATCAACGGCGGGCAAGCAGTGACCTTCTACGCGTCCCAGTTCTACGTGCTGTTCTTCCTCACGCAGTTCCTGAAGATGGACCCTGCCCTGGCCAATATGCTGTTGATCATCAGCGTGGTGATTGGCGCGCCGTTCTTTATCTTCTTTGGCTGGCTGTCAGACAAGGTGGGGCGCAAGCCGGTGCTGATGCTCGGCCTGCTGCTGGCAACCGCGCTGTACTTCCCGATCTTCAAGAGCCTGGCGCACTACACCAACCCGGCAATGGACCAGGCCAGCCGCCAGGCCCCAATCACCGTACTGGCCGACCCGTCCACCTGTACTTTCCAGTTCGACCCGGTGGGCAAGGCGAAATTTGACAGCCCGTGCGACAAGGTCAAGACCTTCCTCGTCAAGCAAGGCCTGCCCTACAGCAGCGCTGCCGCAACGGCGGGCAGCCCGGTGCAGGTGAGTGTGGGCGACGTGAGTATCGATGGGTTTGACGAAAAAGCCCTGCGTGGCGCCGTGACCCTGGCCGGTTATCCGTCTTCGGCGGATATGGCCCAGGTCAACAAGGTGATGGTAGTGGTGCTGATCGTGGCGCTGATCCTGATCGCCGCCATGTGCTACGGCCCACTGGCAGCGCTGATGGTGGAACTGTTTCCGACGCGTATCCGCTACACCTCGATGTCGCTGCCCTACCACATTGGTAACGGCTGGTTTGGCGGGTTCCTGCCGACCGTATCGTTTGCCTTGGTGGTGTACACCGGCGATATCTTCTATGGCTTGTGGTACCCGGTGGTGGTGACCGGGGTGAGCCTGATTGTGGGGTTGATTTGCCTCAAAGAAACGCGGCACGTGGACATTGATAACAACTGAATAAGCTTCAAGGGGCAAGCGACAAGCAGCAAGTAAAAGCCAATGGGCTCTTTCTTGCAGCTTGTCGCTTGAAACCTTCAGCTGTACATCCATACAGATAATGGTTGCCGGAACGCCGCTTACTAAGCATCCTGCACAGCATCAACCCGATCTGATGTGATGACCATGCGGCTGTACCTCTGTGAAAAACCCTCCCAGGCCAAGGATATCGCGGCCGTGCTCGGCGCCAACCGGCGCGGCGATGGGTGCTGGCTGGGCAATGGGGTCACCGTCACTTGGTGCATCGGCCACCTGCTGGAAACCGCCCCGCCGGATGCCTACGACGCCAAGTACAAGCGCTGGGTGCTGGCCGACCTGCCGATCGTCCCGGAAAAATGGAAGATGCGGGTCAAGCCCAAGACCGCCAGCCAATTCAAGGCGGTCAAGCGTTTGCTGGGAGAAGCGCAGGCGTTGGTAATTGCCACCGACGCCGACCGTGAAGGCGAGATGATTGCGCGCGAACTGGTGGAGCATTGTCGCTATCGCGGGCCGATCCAGCGGCTGTGGCTGTCGGCGCTGGACGATGCCTCCATTCGCAAGGCCCTGGCGTCCCTCAAGCCAGGCACCGAGACTTTCAGCCTGTATCATTCGGCCCTGGGCCGCTCCCGCGCCGACTGGCTGATCGGCATGAACATGAGCCGCCTGTTTACATTGCTTGGGCGCCAGTCGGGTTATCAAGGCGTGCTGCCAGTAGGCCGCGTGCAAACACCGACCTTGCGCCTGGTCGTGGACCGCGACCGCAGCATTACCGACTTCGTACCGGTGGCTTACTGGGCCATCGATGTCGACCTGCACCATGAGCGCATGACCTTCACCGCCCAATGGCGTGCGGCCGAGGACACCTGTGATGACCAGGGCCGCTGCCTCAACCCGCAAGTGGCGCGGGACGCCGCTGATGCCATGCGCAATGCCGCCAGCGCACGGCTGGTGAAGTTGCGTACCGAGCGCATGCGCGAAGTGGCGCCCCTGCCCTTCGACCTGGGCACCCTGCAGGAAATCTGCTCCAAGAAACTCGGGCTCGGCGCGCAGGAAACCCTGGATATCGCTCAGTCGCTGTATGAAACGCACAAAGTCATCACCTATCCGCGCAGCGATTGCGGCTACCTGCCGGTAAGTCAGCACAGTGAAGCACCGAAGATCCTAGCCGCACTCGGGCGCGCCGATGCAGCGGTGAACGAGTTGATGCCGCATATCGATGCCCAGCGGCGCTCGCGGGCATGGAACGACGCCAAGGTGAGCGCCCACCACGGCATCATTCCTACCGGCGCCGGCAAGGACGTGGGTCAACTCTCCGGCAAGCATCGTGCGGTCTACACCTTGATTCGCGCGCGTTACCTGGCGCAGTTTCTGCCCAACCATGAATACGATCGTACCCAGGCGGATTTTGACTGTGCCGGCCAAGCGTTGCGCGCAGTGGGCAAAGTGGTGATCGAGCCTGGCTGGAAACGCGCCTTGCCCGAAGCCCTGGCGCCAGCCAAGGGACGTGAGGCGCCCGTCCCCCAAGCGCTGCCGACATTGGTGCAGGGCCAGGATTACGCGGTGGCCAAGGTCAACCTCAAGGACTTGTGGACCCAACCGCCCAAGCCCTTTACCGAAGGCGACCTGATCAAGGCAATGAAAAACGTCGCCAAGCTGGTGGAAGACCCGCTGCTCAAGCAAAAGCTCAAGGACACTACCGGTATTGGCACCGAAGCCACCCGCGCCGGGATTATCCAGGGCCTGCTGGACCGTGGTTACCTGGTGAAGAATGGCAAGGCGCTGTCGGCTACCCCGGCGGCATTCAGCCTGATCGACGCGGTGCCCCGCGCCATCGCCGACCCAGGCACTACCGCGATCTGGGAGCAGGCCCTGGATATGGTGCAAAGCGGCGAAATGAGCCTGGAGGAGTTCGTCGCCAAACAGGCAGCCTGGATGAGCAAGCAAGTCGCGCGCTGCAATGGCATGCGCATGACCATCACTGGCCCGGCCAGCCCGGCAGGCAAAGGCGCCGCGCCGTGGAAAAAGAAACGCAAAAGCGCGCCACGCAAAACCGCAGCCAGCCCCAAGCGGGCAAGAAAGCCGACAAATGCCGGGTAAACACCGAAAAAATCCGGCGAATGACGTTTTTCGACGGGTTTAACGCCGCTTTGGACCTTGCCCTCGCGCGGGCCGTCTAGGATTCTTAAGGAGACTTGGACTTCCTAACAACAACACCGGAGTGGCCGCCATGAAAACCGTTGCACAAGTGCTCAAAGCCAAGGACCAGAAAAACCAGGACGTCCATACCATCAAACATGACCATACCGTGTTTGAAGCACTGGTGCGGATGTCGGAGAAAAACGTCGGGGCCTTACCGGTCGTCCAGGATGGCGTGGTGGTAGGCATCATCAGTGAACGTGATTACGCACGCAAAATCATGCTTAAGGGACTATCGTCGGTCACCACAAAAGTCCATGAGGTGATGAGCTCTCCGGTGATAACCGTCGACACCCACAAGAGCGTCGATGAATGCATGAACATCATGACCGACAGTCACCTGCGCCACTTGCCTGTAGTGGAAGAAGGCAAACTGCTGGGCCTGCTGTCCATCGGTGACTTGGTGAAAGAAGCCATTGCCGAACAGGCTGACCTGATCAAACAGCTGGAGCAATACATCCGCGGCGAATAGGGGAACCCATGCTCGACACGCTGGAACATCAAGAGGATCACCTCGACACCCTGCACCGAGCCATGGCCGAACGGCGTTTTGTGGTGCTGACCGGTGCGGGGATCAGCACGTCGTCGGGCATTCCCGACTACCGCGACAGCGAAGGCGTGCGTCGAGGTAAAGCGCCAATGATGTATCAAGAGTTCCTCGCCACCCCGCAGGCGCGGCGCCGTTATTGGGCGCGGGCGATGCTCGGGTGGCCGAGGGTACGCATTGCGCAACCGAACAAGGCCCACCTGGCGCTGGCGACACTGCAGCATCGGGAGCGCGTCAGCGGTCTGATCACCCAAAACGTCGATACCCTGCATGATCAAGCCGGAAGCGATGAAGTGATCGAACTGCACGGCAGCCTGCACCGGGTACTGTGCCTGGATTGCCTGCAGCACAGCAGGCGTGATGTGATCCAGCACGTGATGGAAATCGAAAATCCCTACCTGGCCGGCGTCGATGCCGTGCAAGCGCCCGATGGCGACACCTTGCTGGACCCGGCCTTCGAAGAGCGCTTCCAGGTCCCCCGCTGCCCCCATTGCAACGGCGAACGCTTGAAGCCGGACGTGGTGTTTTTTGGCGAAAACGTAGCCCCGCCGACAGCGGCCAAGGCAATGGCTGCGGTGGAACATGCGGAAGGTTTGCTGGTAGTGGGTTCGTCGCTCATGGCCTATTCGGCGTTTCGTCTGTGCAAAGCGATGGTCGAGCAAGGCAAACCGGTGATCGCCATCAACCTGGGCAAGACTCGGGGGGATGAGCTGCTGCAGGCGAAGATCGAAGCGTCCTGCGAGCTGCTGTTGCCGTTATTGGCTGAACGATTGCAATAGCAAAAACACTGCAATTCAAAAATGTGGGGCGGGCGTGCTGGCTCCCCCATGGGTGATGCGGTGAATTAGCGACGGAAAGCCTACGACCCACCCTTCCAAAAAATGACGCCCAAGTCACGTTTCTCCGCATTACCCCGCCCCCACAACAAATTATGTAGTGACCAAAAATAATCACTACATAATCGTTGACGTAACGTTTTTGTCCTTGCATTATCGAGACGTCTCCCGGATCGGGAGCGTTGGCAACAAGTGTTTTGAAAGAGCTCGTCTGACCGCCGAGCTGTTTTTTCCGGATGTGCACTGCCCACAAGGCGGATTGATGAAGCTGACCGGCCGAGAGGATCGGTACAAGGAGCGCAAGTGCTGCTTGTCTTCGTTGAGAAAGCATTGCGTAGCAGTTCATCAGCAAGACTACATGCATCAGGTTCAAGACCCTGCCCGTATTCGGCAGACAGTCGCTGACGCCCGGTTTTCAAAACCGGAGACAACTAAGCAGTTTTAACGAATCAATTGATAGATCGCCAACTGGTCAAGGGGCTTACACATGAATCTGAACAACCAACCCACTATCGATGAATTGGCTGAGATGTTCGCAGCGCAAAAAGACACGCTCGACGACCATATCCTGTGGATTGGCAAATCGGGCGAAGTCCAAATTGACTGCCTGGCGCCCCATACCGAAGAAGCCGAGTTCGACCGCAATAACCGTGAACTGGCGGCACGCCTGAAGATGTACCGCCGTGGCCAGGGTTATGTTGGCAAGAAGGCTGCTGCCGATCGCAACTTTATCGAACAGGTCTTCCACACACTTAATACCGAATGGCAGAACCTCAACGGCCAATCGCAGATTAAAGTGATTGATAGATACTGCTGATAACACAGCCTTAAACATTTAAGCCCGCTCGTTAATTCGAGCGGGCTTTTTAATACGTGTTTTATAACAACGCGGGTAATCGTCCCTTCCCCGCCTCATCGCAAAAAATATCAAACAGCACCTGCGCTGCCGCCGAAAGTTCATGCCCTGGCTTGGTCAGCACCCCAATCGGCCGTTCAATCACCGGATTGCTCAAGGTGATGCAATGGGCACCCGCCTCGACCATCTGCCGCGCGCACAATGCAGGTACGGCACTGACACCCAAACCATTCGCCACCATCTTGCCCACTGTCGCCAGTTGATGGCTCTCCAGTGCTACGGGCAACTTCATCTGCAAGGCGCCCAGGTGTTCTTCCAGCATCACCCGCACCGTCGAAGGCCGTTGCAGCGTAATGAACGGCTGCTCCAGCAGGGTTTTCCAATCGATTTCTGTGCATTGCGCCAAGACTGAGTCACCCGGCACAACCGCAATAAACCGGTCCAGGTACAGCGGGGTAAACGCCAACGATGATCCTTCGGAGGGCTCGAATGCCACGCCCAGCTCCACCTGGCGATCGCGGACCATCTCCAGCACCTGCTCATTGATCAAGTCATGCACGGTCACATTTACCTGAGGGTAACGCGCGCGGAATATTTTCAGGATCGGCGGCAGCAAATTGCCGGCAAACGACGGCATCGCCGCCACCGTGACGCGCCCGCGCTGCAAGGTGAAGCGCTGGCGCAGTTCGTCTTCGGCGTTGTCCCAGTCGGCAATCAGTCGGCGCGCCAGGGGCAACAGGGATTCGCCTTCAGGGGTCAACGCAACGTTACGCGTATTGCGACTGAACAGGCGCCCGCCCAACCCTTCTTCCAGCCCCTTGATGGTCAGGCTCAGCGCCGATTGGGAAAGATGCAGGCGCTCGCAGGCGGCGGCAAAACTCAGGCTCTGGGCCACGGCGAGAAACGCCCTCATCTGTTTAACGGTCATGGGTAAGCTCCAAGTGACAAGTTGAAAGCTGCAAGTTAAAGCGGCCGCTGACTAGGCTTGAAGCTTGCGGCTTGAAGCTAATTATTCTGTTTTCTAAATCAATCAACCTAAAAAAACAACTTAACAAATCAATCCGTCAGAGCAACACTCGGTTCATTGGCTGGCCCACAAACAATAATAGAGGTGCATATGGCAGGTTTCGATAAACGCGTGGCGTCCTACGAGGAAGCATTGGCAGGCCTTGAAGACGGCATGACCGTCCTCTCCGGCGGTTTTGGCCTGTGCGGCATTCCGGAAAACCTCATCGCCGAGATCAAGCGCAAAGGCACCCGCAACCTGACCGTGGTTTCGAACAACTGCGGCGTCGACGGTTTTGGCCTGGGCGTGCTGCTGGAAGAAAAGCAGATCAGCAAAGTGATCGCGTCCTACGTCGGTGAAAACGCCTTGTTCGAGAAGCAATTGCTCAGCGGCGAAATAGAAGTGGTGCTGACCCCCCAAGGCACCCTGGCCGAGAAAATGCGCGCAGGCGGCGCCGGCATCCCAGCCTTCTTTACCGCCACCGGCGTCGGCACCCCGGTTGCCGAGGGCAAGGAAACCCGCGAATTCAACGGTCGCCCGTACCTGATGGAAGAATCCATCACCGGTGACTTCGCCATCGTCAAAGGCTGGAAAGCCGACCATTTCGGCAACGTCATCTACCGCCACACCGCCCAGAACTTCAACCCGCTGGCAGCCACCGCCGGCAAGATCACCGTGGTCGAAGTCGAGGAAATCGTCGAACCGGGCGAGCTGGACCCGGCGCAGATCCACACCCCTGGCATCTACGTCGACCGGATCATCTGCGGCACGTTCGAGAAGCGCATCGAACAGCGCACCGTGCGCAAATAATCCGCCTCCAGCCCGAACAATAAGGACTCATAAAATGGCTCTTACCCGCGAACAAATGGCTCAACGCGTCGCCCGCGAAATGCAGGACGGTTTCTACGTCAACCTCGGCATCGGCATTCCGACCCTGGTGGCCAACTACATTCCCGAAGGCATGGAAGTCATGCTGCAATCGGAGAACGGCCTGCTCGGCATGGGCCCGTTTCCAACCGAAGACACCATTGACGCCGACATGATCAACGCCGGCAAGCAAACCGTCACCGCACGCATCGGTGCGTCGATCTTCTCCTCCGCCGAGTCCTTCGCGATGATTCGCGGCGGCCACGTCGACCTTACCGTGCTCGGCGCATTTGAAGTGGACGTACAGGGCAACATCGCCTCGTGGATGATCCCCGGCAAGCTGGTCAAAGGCATGGGCGGTGCCATGGACCTGGTGGCCGGTGCAGAAAACATCATCGTGATCATGACCCACGCGTCCAAGGATGGTGAATCCAAGCTGCTCAGCCAGTGCAGCCTGCCGCTGACCGGTGCGAACTGCATCAAGCGTGTGCTGACTGACCTGGCGTACCTGGAAATAGAAAATGGCGCTTTTGTCCTCAAGGAACGCGCACCTGGCGTCAGCGTGGAAGAGATTGTGAGCAAGACCGCCGGTAAACTGATCGTCCCGGACCACGTTCCAGAAATGCACTTCCAGTGAGGACAGAGCTCATGCAAGACGTCGTGATTGTTGCTGCCACCCGCACCGCCGTTGGCAGCTTCCAGGGTTCGCTGGCGAATATCCCGGCCCCCGAACTGGGCGCCGCCGTGATCCGTCGCTTGTTGGAACAGACCGGCCTGGACCCGGCCGAAGTGGATGAAGTGATCCTCGGCCAGGTGCTCACCGCGGGCAGCGGCCAGAACCCGGCGCGCCAGGCCTCGATCCTCGCCGGCCTACCCCATGCGGTGCCAAGCCTGACCTTGAACAAGGTCTGCGGCTCTGGCCTCAAGGCCCTGCACCTGGGCGCCCAAGCCATCCGTTGCGGTGACGCCGAGGTCATCATTGCCGGCGGCATGGAGAACATGAGTTTGGCCCCGTACGTACTGCCCGCCGCGCGCACTGGTTTGCGCATGGGCCATGCCAAGATGCTCGACAGCATGATCACCGACGGCCTGTGGGACGCGTTCAACGACTACCACATGGGCATTACCGCCGAGAATCTGGTCGATAAGTACGGCATCAGCCGTGAAGCCCAGGATGCGTTCGCCGCCGCCTCACAGCAAAAAGCGACTGCTGCGATCGAAGCCGGCCGCTTTGTGGATGAGATCACCCCGATCCTGATTCCCCAGCGCAAAGGCGACCCGGTAGCCTTCGCCGTGGACGAACAGCCGCGCGCCGGCACCACCGCCGAGTCCCTGGCCAAGCTCAAACCTGCTTTCAAGAAAGACGGCAGCGTCACCGCCGGCAACGCGTCCAGCCTGAACGATGGCGCTGCTGCGGTGCTGCTGATGAGTGCCGCCAAAGCCAAGGCCCTCGGCCTTCCGGTCTTGGCGCGCATCGCCAGCTACGCCAACGCCGGCGTCGACCCGGCCATCATGGGTATCGGCCCAGTCTCGGCCACCCGCCGCTGCCTGGACAAAGCCGGTTGGGGCCTGGGCGACCTGGACCTGATCGAAGCCAACGAAGCCTTCGCCGCGCAATCCCTGGCGGTAGGCAAAGAACTGGAATGGGACGCCAACAAGGTCAACGTCAACGGCGGCGCCATCGCCATCGGCCATCCGATTGGCGCCTCAGGCTGCCGCGTGCTGGTGACCCTGCTGCATGAAATGATCAAACGCGACGCCAAGAAAGGCCTGGCGACGCTGTGCATCGGCGGCGGCCAAGGCGTGGCCCTCGCTCTCGAACGCAACTGATTCAAAGAGCAACAGGGAGGAGGCTCGGTTCCACGAAAACCGGGCCTTTTCTTTTCGCGGTACGCCTGAAAAAACACAGTTCAAATGTGTGCGGGCTTGCTCGCTAGCTACTGCGCGGCACCGCAAACACCGCACTCGCCCGCGCCACCACCTTCTCCCCCACCTGCAGGCTCACCGTGGCAAACGCCATCTGCCGCCCGCGTTTGTGATGTTCCATGCGCACCACGATCCACTCCCCAACCTGCACCGCCCCCAGGTAATCCAAGGTCATGCTCGCGGTAATCAGCGGCAGTGGCGGCTCAATGGAAAACGCCATCGCGTAGCCCATGCCGACATCTGCCAAGGTCGCCAACACGCCGCCATGCACCGTGCCGCGTCCATTGGCGTGGCGATTGTCGGCACGCAGGGCGATTTCCAGGTGCACGCCGTCACCCCGGCAATACGCCGGGCCAAGCAGATCAAGCAATGGGCTGCTGCGGGGCAGCGAAACGAAACCTTCGGGCACTGAGTGGGCGATCATGGCGAACGCTTCCTTGAACTGAAGATTGAGGTGTACGCCACGCCACAAGCAGCGGCCATTACCATCCATCACGCAAATCCCCCGCGATGCTTTGCGTTAATCCACCAGACCCGCTTTAATCGCCGTAAAATCCCCCCGTACCCCGCAAGGAACAGCAATGCGCCATCTGGACGGCAAGCCCCATCCGCTTCGCACCGGCTTAATAATCTTGGTCGCCGGCCTGGCCCTGGTTGGCTGCTCGCCCAAGGACCACTCCCGCGCCAGGGTGATCAACGGCGAGCAGAGCCGTGCCGGTGCGCAATTGGCCTACGAGCACGAGCTGAGCCTGGCCCTGCCCGGCGCCCTGCTCGCGCCGCGCATGCAGGCGACACGCGAGGCCTGCGAAACAGCACGCTTTGGCGCGTGCAATATCCTGGGCATCACCGAAGACGGCAACGGTGGCCAGATCATTCTGCGTATCGCGCCGACGGGTGTGGAGTCGATGGTCGCGATGGCCGCTGAAGGTGGCAAACTCGGCCAACGCATCACCACCGCCGAGGACCTGGCCGATGCGGTCGCCGACTTACGCCGCCGGCAGGACCGCCTGCTGGCCCAGCAACAACGCCTGGATGAATTGGCCAAACGCAAGGACATCACGGTCAGTGACCTGATCGCCCTGAGCAAGGAACAGGCGGGTATAGAGAACGAATTGCAGGCGCTCGCCCAAGTCGCTGCCGGCCAGCAACGCCGTCTCGACACCAACCGCGTGACCCTGAACTTCCGTTCCCTTGACGGCGCGAACCAGCCGTCACGGTTCAGTCGGATGTTCAGCAACCTGGGGGACAATATGGTCGAGGGCACTGCCGACGCCCTGGAACGCTCAAGCTATGTGCTGCCGTTCGTGATCCTGGCGTTCCCGGTGGTGTGGTTGTGGGTGTGGCTGTGGCGCCGCTTTGTCAAACGCCGCATCTGATCAGCGCTTCATGCAACGCTGATACCGCTCATCCACCCGCTTGGCAAACCACGCCGTCGTCAGGTTGCGGGTGATCTTCGGACTCTTGAGCACGATGCCCGGCAGGATCGCCCGTGGCATCGGCTTGCCGGCGGCTTTGTCCGCGAGTGCGAACACGCGTTTGTACAGAGCGGTCTCTTCAAAATCCAGTTGCTTACCCTGATCCAGCTGGCTGCGGATGCTCGGATTGCGCATATCCAGCTTCGCGCCCAGGGAACGCACTGCCAACTCGGTGGTGCCGGGTAGCAATGAGCCGTACCGTATCAAATCCCCATCCAGCGCCAACTCGGTGCCCGAGGCACGGCTGACGGCGGCCTGGAACGCGGCATTGCGACTGGCATACCAACCGGCATTGAAGTCGGCGAAGCGGTACACAGGCTGGTCATAGTTCACCGGGTAACCCAGCAAATGCGCGATACCGAAGTACATGCCGCCACGGCGGGTGAAGACTTCACGGCGAATAGTGCCGTCCACCGTGTAGGGATAACCCCGTGCCTGTTTCTGCGCAAAGTCGATGCTGACCTGCATCGGGCCTGCGGTATGCACCGGGTTGAAACCACCGAATAACGTGTTGCCCAGGGGCACCATGCTGATGAAGTCATCAAAGATGCCACTCAGGTCCCTCTCCGTGCGTGCGGCGCTCAGGCGATCGGCGTATGTGCTGCCCGTGGGCGAGCGCAATTGAAGTGCGCTGCGTACGAAAAAGGCTGGCACATGGACCTTACCGGCACGCCGCAGGATTTCATCCTGGGCGATCTTGCCCATGTTCGGCACGGGCGGATCGACTTGGTAAGTGGATTCCTGTTCGGTCACCGCCAGCACGGCGCAGATATTTTCCGTACTGGGGTAGATTTTCTGGGTGTCGAAGGCGGTGTAGATGTCCTGGGCCCAACCGTTGCGGTCCGAGACGTTAGCCGGCAGCAAGCGCACGATCTGCGCCTTCACCTCAGCCTCGCTGCGCTCCGGCTGTTGCGGGTTGCGGGTTGTAGAGCAACCGGCCAGCACCAGCAACGTGGCAAGGCACAGGATCAGGCGGCTTGAATACATGGGGTTTCCTTGGATGACGGCGGGCCGGGCGTTGCAGATATCGACCGGTAAGTCTAACCAGGGTTCGCCGCGCTGGCGTGCTCGCCAGGCAATCACAAACGTGACAGGATCTGTCATCGACCATTCTTACACGGCGTTTGAATGCCATGCTCAGCCTGAACTTCCTCATCACCTGCCTGATCGTCGTGCTGATTCCCGGCACCGGCGTGATTTTTACCGTGTCCACAGGCCTCACCGCCGGCAAGCGCGCCAGTGTGTTCGCCGCGCTGGGCTGTACCGCCGGGATCATTCCCCACTTACTGGCTTCGATTCTTGGTCTGTCCGCCCTATTGCACACCAGTGCATTAGCGTTCGATACGCTCAAGTACGCAGGCGTCGCCTACCTGTTGTACGTGGCATACGCCACTTGGCGGGATCGCTCGGCGTTTGCGGTCAGCGACACCCCTGCGCTTTCAAGTGCACGGACCCTGATGTTGCGCGGCCTGTTGATGAACATTCTCAACCCGAAGCTGACCATTTTCTTCCTGGCCTTCCTGCCCCAGTTCGTCACGCCAGGCAGCACGGCCCCTGCCCTGCAAATGCTGGTGCTGAGTGCTGTATTCATGGCGATGACGTTTGCGGTGTTCGTGATGTATGGCCTGCTGGCCAATGTGTTTCGCCGCGCAGTGATCGAGTCGCCACGGGTGCAGAATTGGCTGCGCCGCAGTTTCGCGGCGGCCTTTGCGGGGTTGGGCTTGAACCTGGCGTTTGCGCAGCGCTGATAAACACTGCAATCAAACAATGTGGGCTTGCCCGCGATGGCAGTGGGTCAGCTGAATATTTGCAACTGACCCACTGTCATCGCGGGCAAGCCCACACACATTTAGACTTGCGGTGTTTTCTAGATCCCGGCCAGTGCCAGGTCCATCGCGAAGTAGGTGAAGATCAAATCCGCACCCGCGCGCTTGATCGACCCCAAGGTCTCACGCACCACACGATCCTCATCAATCGCGCCAGCCTGGGCGCCGAACTTAATCATCGCGTACTCGCCACTGACCTGATAAGCCGCCACCGGCAAACGCGAGGCTTCGCGGATATCGCGGATGATATCGAGGTAGGCGCCGGCCGGCTTGACCATCAACGCATCGGCACCTTCCTGTTCGTCCAGCAGCGATTCGCGCACGGCTTCGCGGCGGTTCATTGGGTTCATCTGGTAGCTTTTGCGGTCCCCCTTGAGCGCGCTGCCGCCGGCTTCGCGGAACGGGCCGTAGAGGGCCGAGGCGAATTTGGTGGAGTAAGCCATGATCGGGAGGTGGGTGAAACCGGCGTCGTCCAAGGCGCGGCGGATTGCCTGGACCTGACCGTCCATCGCTGCCGAAGGGGCGATCACATCAGCGCCCGCACGGGCAGCGGCCACGGCTTGCTTGCCGAGGTTGACCAGCGTCGCGTCATTGTCGACATGCGCACCGTGCATCACGCCGCAGTGGCCATGGTCGGTGTATTCACAGAAGCAAGTGTCGGACATCACGATCATTTCCGGCACCGCGTCCTTGATGATCGAGGACATGCGCGAAACCAGGCCGCGTTCTTTCCAGGTGTCGCTGCCGTTGGCGTCCAAGTGGTGGGACACGCCAAAGGTCATCACCGACTTGATGCCGGCACGCGCATAGCGCTCGATTTCACCGGCCAGTTTTTTCTCGGGGATGCGTAACACGCCCGGCATGCTGGTGATGGGCACGAAGTCGTCGATTTCTTCTTCGACGAAAATCGGCAGTACCAAGTCGTTGAGGGTGAACTCGCTTTCCTGAAACAAGCCACGCAGCTCCGGGGAGCGGCGCAGGCGGCGTGGACGGGCTTGGGGGAACTGGCTGGTCATGGCAATCCTGGATAAAGGTCAAAACTTTGGGGCGAAGCTTATGCCCCCAGGCACCGGCAACACAAACCCGGAGGGCCCAATAGTGTATTGCGAGGGCCGTAACAATTTATTGATCTAGAGCTGTAAACGCCCTTCGATACACACCGCCACAGCGCCACCCACCCAGATTTCCTCACCCTGGCGTTCAATGCGAATACGCCCCGCACGCCCCAGCGCAGTGCCCTGGCTGACCATATAGCGCTCAGGCGCCAGGCCTTCGGCCAGCAGCCATTGCGCGACACCGGCATTCAAGCTGCCGGTGGCGGGGTCTTCCGGGGCGCCGTCGCCCGCGATAAAGGCGCGAACTTCAAATTGCGCATCCACGTCGTCCCTCGCGGGATCACAGGGGGCGATCACACCCACGGCCAAACCGAGCAGTTGTGAGTAATCCGGTTGCAGATCCAGCACCTGATTGCGATCAGCCAGCATCACTGCCAACCATCCCGCGCCGTTGTCGACCCACTGGCTACGCAGGATGGCCTCTGGCGCCAAGCCCAACGCCAGGCGAACGCGCTCTATGACAGGCGCTTCCACCGGCCCGGCGCGCAACAAAGGCGGTGCGATAAACGCCAGCTCATCATGCTGGCGACGGATACGCACCAAGCCGATTTCGCACTCTTGGATTATTTCCTCACCTTTGGGAATACCGCCCGCCTGCAGCCATGCGTGGCAACTGCCCAGTGTCGGATGCCCGGCAAAAGGCAGTTCCTGCAAGGTCGTGAAAATCCGCACCCGGTAGTCCGCCTCGGGGTCGCGCGGGGTCAGCAGGAACGTGGTTTCGCTCAGGTTGGTCCAGTTGGCAAAGTCCGCCATCTGCTGGTCGGTCAGGCTATCGGCGCCGAACACCACCGCCAATGGGTTGCCTTTGAGCGAAACGCTGCTGAAGACATCCAGCTGTTTGAAATCGAAAGTCGGCATGCTCAGCTCGGAATACTAAGGCCACGGATCACCGCCGGCCGCGCGACGAAACCGTCCAGCGCGCGCAGTACATTGGGGAAGTCGGCGATGCCCACCAGGTCACCGGACTCGTAGAAACCGATCAGGTTGCGGATCCACGGGAAGGTGGCGATGTCGGCGATGCTGTAGTTGTCACCCATGATCCAGGTGCGGCCCAGCAGGCGTTTTTCCAACACGTCCAGCAGGCGCCTGGATTCGGCAGCGTAACGGTCGCGGGGGCGCTTGTCTTCGTAGGCTTTGCCGGCAAATTTATTGAAAAACCCCAACTGGCCAAACATCGGGCCGATGCCCCCCATCTGAAACATCAGCCACTGAATCGTTTCATAGCGGGTGGCGGGGTCTTCGGAGAGCAGTTGGCTGGTTTTTTCCGCCAGGTAGATCAGGATCGCGCCGGACTCGAACAGCGCCAGTGGCTGGCCGCTGGGACCATCGGGGTCGATGATCGCGGGGATCTTATTGTTGGGGTTCAGGGACAGGAACTCGGGAGACAACTGGTCCTGGGTCTCGAAGCTGATTTTATGCGCTTCGTAAGGCAGCCCCAGCTCTTCGAGCATGATCGAGACTTTTACCCCGTTGGGTGTCGGCAGCGAGTACAGCTGCAAGCGCTCGGGATGCTGGGCGGGCCATTTGCTGTTGATCGGGAAGGCAGCGAGTGAGTTCATCGGGGAGCTCCTGAACAGAAAGGCTCCATGATAGACATCTGTTCTGTGTCCTGCATGGGTCATCAATACGCAACAACCGCTGGCTATTATCCCGTCTGGGCGAACCAATAGGCCCTCGCGCACTCTTAAGTGCGCTTAAACGGTGAACGGAGGCGAACCGCAATACTGACAGGGAACACCGCAGGACGCCGGATGCGTCACTGGGGCCGGGCTTGTCCGCCTTAATCCGATGCACTGAAGACTCGACAATAATGACCATCAAGCCGTTGTGCCTTGCGCTACGCCTAAAACGATATTCATACATCATGTTGCCGCTGTTGCTCGTAGGCGGCGCTATCGGCCTGACCCTGGAATCGCGCGTCAGTAGGGCCGAACAGGTGAACGGCGTACAAACCCTGGTGTTCCTGCGCCATGGTGAAAAACCGGCAGGCGGCCTGGGCCAACTCAATTGCCAAGGCCTCAACAGAGCAATGAACCTGGCCACCCTGCTGCCGGAAAAATTCGGCAATGCCGACTTCGTATTTGCGGCCAACCCCACACGTAATGTGGAGGAAGGTGAGCTGGACAATTCCTACAGCTACATTCGCCCCCTGATGACCATCAGCCCCAGCGCGATCAAGCTCGGCCTGCCGGTCAACATCAAATTTTCCGCGAACGACACCAGCGCCCTCGCCGATGAGCTGGTGGAAGACAAGTACCACAACGCCACGATTTACACCGCTTGGTCCCACGGCTATCTGCCGGAGTTGATCAACAAGGTGGCGAGTGAAGCGTCGGGCGAAAAGCACACCATCACCGACGATTGGTCGGGCAGCGACTACGACACCCTGTATGTGCTGACGCTGACCTGGCACAACGGCAAGGCCTCGCTGCTGAGCCGCAACTACAAGCAAGGCTTGAACAACGGTGAACAGACCTGTCCGAACCCCACGCAGGTGAGTGCCGATAGCTGACAGCGTATGATACGCCGCTATCGACTCACCTGCGGATCATCCCCATGCCTAACCTCACTTCCTCCCAGCCCAACCGGGGCTGGTCTATCTGGTGGAAACCTGCACTGTTCCTGCTGGTAGCCTGCGTTGGCCTCTACTATGTGAAGTGGTCCCCCTACTACCTCAAGGCCTTCGTTGCCGCCGATAACCACAGCATCGGCGCCTCGATTCTCAACGATCAACAACGCTCGCCATTGGCGGCGGCGCTGGCCTATGCCCAGGTGTATTTCCTGGCGATCTGGAAGGCCGCTGTGCTGGCGGTGATTCTTGGCTCATTGCTGCAAGTGCTGATCCCCCGCGACTGGTTGCTGCGCCTGTTTGGCCGCGCCGGACTGGGCTCCACCCTGCGCGGCGGGCTGTTTGCTTTGCCGGGGATGATGTGCAGTTGCTGTGCGGCGCCGGTCGCGGCGGGTATGCGGCGTCAGCAAGTATCGGTGGGGGCCGCGCTGGCATTCTGGATCGCCAACCCGGTGTTGAACCCGGCCACCCTGGTGTTCATGGGTTTTGTCCTGGGCTGGGGCTTTACCGCCCTGCGGCTGGTGGCGGGGATTGTGCTGGTGGTGGGTGTCTCTCTCGTGGCGCAGCGCATTGCGCGGTCTGAACAGGTGCCGGCAGCCGCACTGGATGCGATAGCCGAGGTCAATATTGTCGACTCGCAACCGTTCCTGAGCCGCTGGTTACGCACCCTGTGGCAGCTGTTTTGGAGCACAATTCCGATCTATATCCTGGCGGTGCTGGTCCTGGGCGCGGCGCGAGTCTGGCTATTCCCCCATGTGGACGGCGCCATGACCAACAGCCTGATGTGGCTGGTGCCACTGGCAATCGTCGGCACGCTGTTTGTGATTCCGACCGCCGCAGAGATTCCCATCGTACAAACCATGATGACCCTGGGCATGGGCACCGGCCCGGCCGTGGCGTTGCTGATGACCCTGCCCAGCGTGAGCCTACCGTCGCTGCTGATGCTGCGTAAGGACTTTGATGCAAGGGTGCTGATTACGGTGGCCGGGTTGACCATGCTGGCGGGGGTGGTGTGTGGGCTGATCGGGGCGCTCATCCTGTAGTTATTCAGTGGGGCTGATGGCCCTTTCGCGAGCAAGTCGAATCGTCGCCCCCCCACGCGCCCATCCAGACCGCGTTTACCCTGTAGGAACACGGTCAACATGTGGGAGTGACTTGCTCGCGAATAGGCCCTTGAATATCACCCATTCACCCTGTTACGCAGATACTCCACTACTGCCCTCTGCTCTCCCGCGAACTCGACCCGCGCGCCTTTGCTCTCCCGCTGAAACGCATACATCGGGTCGTAATACTCGCGCAACAAGGCTTCGATCCACACGCGATGCAAATCCACTGCACCGCTACGCGCCTGTTCCGCCAGCGCGTCCTGCAGGATCGCCTGCAGCCGCTGGAAGCGCTCCCCACCCAGGCGTTTGTGGATGTTGGCCAGGCTCTGGGTCAGACGCCCGGCAAACACCGCGTGGCCCTGCTCGCCAAACAGCGCGATGAACTCGGCACACAGGTCCACCACGTAATCGCGCAAGATGCGCTCGACCCGCCCTTCGACGCTGTCCTCAAGCCATACCATCGGATACGTCTGCATGCCTTTGTACAACGGCAACGGCAGCGCGCAACTGCCGATCATGCGGCTTTCGTCCTCGATCACGAACTGCTGGACCCCCCCTGCGCGTTTTTTCAGCAGGTCCACCGCCAAGCGGTTTTCAAAGTCGATGTTGGACGGCTGCGCCGTGGCGCGCTTGCCGAAGCTGGAACCACGATGGTTGGCATGGTTTTCCAGGTCCAGGGCATTGTGTAACTGGCCGAGCACCTCGGTCTTGCCAGTGCCGGTCATGCCGCCGAGCAATACGAAATCACACTGCGTTGCCGCTTGCTCGAGCGTCTCCAGCAAAAAGGTGCGCATGGCTTTGTAACCGCCGCCCACACGCGGGTACTCAATGCCCACCTCAGTCTTGAGCCATTGCTGCACGATCTGCGAGCGCAAACCACCGCGAAAACAATACAGGTAGCCATGGGGATTGGTCTTCGCGAACAGCGCCCACTGATCGATGCGTTCAGCCTTGATTGCCCCGGACACCAGCTCGTGGCCCAGCACGATTGCGGCCTGCTGGCCTTGCTGTTTGTAGCAGGTACCGACCCGCTGACGCTCGTTATCGCTCATCAGCGGCAGGTTGACTACACCCGGGAAGGCACCTTTGACGAACTCTACCGGCGCGCGGGTATCCATCATCGGTCGGTCATTGAGGAAGATATCGCGGTAGTCGGTGATGTCAGCGGCCATCAAAACACCTCTACCGCGTGGGTCTGTCGCTCAACCAGTTCGCCGATAGGCTCAAGGGCCAGGCCCAGTTCGGCGGCGGCGACATGAAACTCGGCGTCACCCTCGGGGGTGACCGCGATCAACAGGCCACCGCTGGTCTGTGGGTCACACAGCACACGCTTATGCAACTCCTGCAGGCGCCCGAGCCTGGCGGAGTAACTGTCGAAGTTGCGCAGGGTGCCACCCGGCATGCAACCTTGATCCAGGTAGTCCTCAATCCCCGGCAGACGTGGGACTTTGTTGTATTCGATGCGGGCCGTCAGGCGGCTGCCGTCGGCCATTTCCACCAGATGGCCCAGCAAGCCGAAACCGGTGACATCGGTCATCGCCGTGACACCCGTCAATTTGCCGAAACGGCTGCCAGGTGTGTTCAGCGTACACATCCAGTCACGCGCCAGGCCGATATCCGCCTCACGCAGTTTGCCCTTCTTCTCAGCGGTGGTCAGGATGCCGATGCCCAGGGGTTTGGTGAGATAAAGCCGGCAACCCACGGTTGCGGTGTCATTGCGTTTCATATGGCGCTTTTGCACGATGCCGGTGACGGCCAGCCCGAAGATCGGCTCCGGGGCATCGATGGAGTGGCCCCCCGCCAGTGGGATTCCGGCTTCGTCGCACACGGAACGGCCGCCACGGATCACTTCCCGGGCAATCTCCGGTGCCAGTACATTGACCGGCCAGCCGAGAATGGCGATGGCCATCAGCGGGTCACCGCCCATGGCGTAGATGTCGCTGATGGCGTTCGTCGCTGCAATCCGCCCGAAGTCGAAGGGATCATCGACAATCGGCATGAAAAAGTCAGTGGTGGAGACCACGCCGCGCTCATCGTCGATGGCGTACACCGCTGCATCATCGCGCGAAGCGTTGCCCACCCACAGCTTGGGGTCGAGGTTCTGCGCGCCGCTGCCGGCAAGGATCACCTCCAATACCTGGGGCGATATCTTGCAGCCACACCCCGCGCCATGGCTGTACTGGGTAAGACGAATCGGCTCGTTCATGTATGACCTCACGCTATCAAGTGCGCGAATTCTAACAGACAGCAAAAGGCCGGCTGAGCTCTTGTGAGCGCAGCCGGCCTTTTGGTTTCAGCCGTTACTGCCGGGCCGCCAGCAAACGCTTGTGGCGGTTGCGCCTGGCAATGTTCAGACATTCGATGGCCGCGGAGAACGCCATGGCCGCGTAAACGTAGCCTTTAGGCACATGGGCACCAAAGCCTTCGGCGATAAGGGTCATACCGATCATGATCAGGAAGCCCAGGGCCAACATCACCACGGTCGGGTTATCGTTGATGAACTTGGCCAACGGCTCGGCCGCCACCAGCATCACGATCACCGAGGTCACCACGGCAATGATCATGATCGGCAAGTGCTCGGTCATGCCCACAGCGGTGATGATGCTGTCGATGGAGAACACCAGGTCAAGCAACAGGATCTGCCCGATGGCCGCGGCGAAACCGATGGCTACCGTATTGCCGACGCTGGCCTTCTCTTCGGGCTCGGGGTCCATGCTGTGATGGATCTCGGTGGTCGCCTTCCACACCAGGAACAGGCCACCGGCGATCAGGATCATGTCCTTCCACGAGAACCCCTGACCGAGTACTTCGAATACCGGCGTGGTCAGTTGCACGATAAACGCGATGGTGCTCAACAGGCCCAGGCGCAATATCAACGCCATGCTGATACCAATGCGCCGTGCCTTGGCCCGATGCTTCTGCGGCAGCTTGTTGGTGAGGATCGAGATAAAGATCAGGTTATCGATGCCAAGCACGATTTCCATGACGATCAAGGTGGCCAGGGCAACCCAGGCGGTGGGGCTGGCAGCCAGCTGTAACAGGTAATCCATAGGTCAGTCCTGACGTTGTACGGGAAATTAAGTGCGGGCAGTTAGGCTTCTTTACTGTTCGATTCTGATGCTTTCTCTTCCTGATCATCCTTCTTCTGCGGGGTGATCAGGCCGTTTGTCGCTTCACTCAATGCCTGTTCGGCGGCTTTGTGGGTGTCATCGATCGCTTGCTTGGCCGACTCGGTAGCCTTGCCCAACACTTGCTGGGCGCTTTTTTCGACCTGATCGCAACCGCTGATCACTACCAATGAAAGCGCAAGCAACGATGCCGCGCCCAGAAAATTGAGTTTCATGACGTATTCCTCGTTAGAACCATTGGGTCCAAATAGTGGCCCCGCGATAGCGAGGCATTCTATGCAGGAGAACAGTTCAGGAAAATTCGTATTTTCCCCGCGTATACTTCGCTTTTTACGAAGTGATGGCCGCCATGCTCAATTACCGACAACTGCACTACTTCTGGGTGGTGGCCAAGACTGGCAGCATCGTGCGCGCCTGTGAGCAGCTTAACCTCACGCCCCAGACCATCAGCGGGCAGATCAGCCTGCTTGAGCAGACCTTTGGTGTCGCGCTGTTTCAGCGCGTCGGTCGCCAGTTGGAGCTGACTGAAGCCGGGCGCCAGGCTTTGCCGTATGCCGAGCAGATGTTCCAGACCGGTAATGAATTGGAAGCCATGCTGCGCGCACAACCCGACGAACAACAGATCCAGTTTCGCGTCGGGGTGGCGGACGTGGTGCCCAAATCCATCGTCTACCGGCTGATCGCGCCGACCATGGAGCTGAGCGAGCCGATCCGCATCACGTGCCGCGAGGACAAACTCGAACGCCTGCTGGCTGACCTGGCAATCCAGCGCCTGGACCTGGTGATTTCCGACAGCCCCATGCCGACGCACCTGGATATCAAAGGCTACAGCCAGAAGCTGGGAGAATGTGGCATCAGTTTTTTCGCCACCCAAGCCTTGGCTGACAGATATAGCGGCGACTTCCCACACTGCCTGCATGGCGCACCACTATTGATTCCAGGTGCGGAAACCGTCGTGCGCAGCCGTTTGCAGCGCTGGTTTGCCGAGCAACAGATTCAACCACGGATCATCGGTGAATTCGATGACAGCGCCTTGATGCAGGCGTTTGGCCAGTCCGGCAGCGGCATCTTCATCGCCCCCAGCGTGATCGCCGATGAGGTGGTGCGCCAGTACGGCGTTGCACTGATTGGCCAGACCGTGGCGGTGACCGAGTCCTTCTACGCGATCTCGGTGGAACGCAAGGTCAAGCACCCCGGCATCGTGGCGATTACCGAAGGTGCTCGGCGGGAGTTGTTTACCCCCCCGTCCTGACGGATCAGGCGTTGGAGGCGACCGGTTGCTTGGCGGTCATCAGCCACAATGCCAGCAGGATCGACACCAGGATAAACCCGGACGCCGCAAAACCCAGGCTGCCCAGGCCGAGTGTGTCGATCACATGGCCGCCGACCAGCGCCCCCAGGCCGATCCCCAGATTGGCCCCGGCAATATTCAGCGACGCAGCAAACGCAGGCGCATGGGGCGCGGCTTTCATCAGTCGTACATGGCTGACCAGGAACATCGCCGCCTGGGTCACGCCCCACACCGCCATCGCCGCCGCCAGGCCGACGGTGGAGTGAATCGCCGGCACCAGTGCCACCATGCCGGCGATCATGAAGCCGCAGAACAGCATGGACGCGATCAACGGATGGCGATCCACCGCGCGCCCACCCAACGAATTGCCAATCAAACCGACCGCGCCAAAGCCCATCAAGCACCAGCCCACCAACGTGCCATCGAACCCGGCCAGGCGCTCAAGGATGTCTGCCAGGTAGGTGTAAGCGGTGAACATGCCGCTGAACACCAGGATCGACAGCAGGATATGGCCCTGCATCAGCGGGTTGCGCAGGATCTTGAATTGCGAGCGCAACGTCACTTCATCGTGCTTCGGCGCCGTCACTGGCAGGTAGATAAACAACAACAAGGCCTTGGCCACCGCCACCACCGCAAGAATGGCAAACGCGCTGCGCCAGCCGAACATGTCGGAAATCAGCGTGCCCACCGGAATGCCGAACACCGTGGCGCAGACGATACCGAAGCCAATCTTCTCGATGGCGCGCCCAGCGAACTCGGGGCCGACGATGTCCACCGCCGTTTCGCTGGCGAGCGCCCAGAACACCGGCAAACCCAGCGCCGGAATCAACCGCGCCACCGCCATCACCCAGATGTTCGGTGCCAGTGCCGCCACGGTATTGGCCACGCCAAACATGATCAAAATGCTGATAAACAGCCGCTTGCGTGGGAAACGCGCGCAATAGGCCGTCAGAAACGGGCCGAACGCCGCCACGGTGAACGCAAACAACGTCACCAGCAGCCCGGCCTGGGACACGCTGACATTCAGGTCGCGGGCGATGGACGGCAATAGGCCGACGATGACGAATTCTGTGGTCAGCACAGTAAAGCCAGCGGCCGACAGGAGCAGAATGGGAAACAGCATGAAAACTCCAGAAACAACGACATCAACGACAACCCGGAGGGCTCGCTGAAGGATAGGAAACGTGAGAGGCCGGAATCTTAACAGAGTCTGTCGGGCTGGGCGAAAACCGAAGAACGCGGGTGACGGAATGCCGCACCGGCAGGGACATTTCCTACAGCATGCTAGACTCCGCGCCTGCTTCCTACACCCTCCCTGCTTGCAATGCTGCGCCCCACTAAAAAAACTAGAGACAACTGCTTATGACTGCTGCCCCTTCCCTCCTGCAACGACTAGCGCGCGTCAGCCTGGTCACGCAAATCGTCATTGGCCTGATCGCGGGCATTCTGCTGGCCTTGCTGCTGCCCGAGGCGGCGAAAGCCACCGGGTTTATCGGCAAGATGTTCGTCGCGGCGCTCAAGGCTGTTGCACCGATCCTGGTGTTTGTGCTGGTGATGGCGTCGATCGCCAACCACAAGCATGGCCAGGAAACCCATATCAAACCGATTCTGTTCCTGTACCTGCTGGGCACGTTTGCCGCTGCAGTGGTGGCCGTGATCGCCAGCACACTGTTCCCCTCGCCACTGGTACTCGCCACCCACGATGCGACGCTCAGTGCCCCAGGTGGTATTGGCGAGGTGTTGCAAGGCTTGTTGCTGAGTGTGGTGGACAACCCGATCAGCGCACTGATGAATGCCAACTTTATCGGCATCCTGGCCTGGGCCATCGGCATGGGCATTGCCATTCGCCATGCGGGCGAAACCACCCGCACGGTGCTGGATGACTTGTCCAACGGGGTCACGCTGATTGTGCGTGTAGTGATCCGCTTTGCGCCGCTGGGCATTTTCGGCCTGGTGGCCTCGACCCTGGCCACTTCCGGTTTTGGCGCCCTGCTCGGCTATGCCCACCTGCTGGTGGTGCTGATCGGTTGCATGCTGTTTGTGGCGCTGGTGATCAACCCGGCCATCGTGTTCTGGAAACTGCGTCGCAACCCTTACCCGCTGGTGCTGCTGTGCCTGCGTGAAAGCGGGATCACCGCGTTCTTCACCCGCAGCTCGGCAGCGAATATCCCGGTCAACCTGGCGTTGAGCAAGCGCCTGGGCCTGCATGAAGACACTTACTCGGTGTCGATCCCGCTCGGTGCCACCATCAACATGGCCGGTGCCGCGACCACCATCACCGTGCTGACCCTGGCCGCCGTGCACACCTTGGGCATTGCCGTCGACCTGCCTACCGCAGTGCTGCTCAGCGTGGTTGCAGCCATCTGCGCCTGCGGCGCATCCGGGGTCGCGGGCGGTTCGCTGCTGTTGATCCCGCTGGCGTGCAGCCTGTTTGGCATTCCCAGTGAAATCGCGATGCAGGTAGTGGCCGTAGGCTTCATCATCGGCGTGCTGCAGGATTCGGCGGAAACAGCGCTCAACTCCTCTACCGACGTGCTGTTCACCGCAGCTGCATGCCTGGGCAAAGAAGAACAACCGGCTTAAACGCCGCGCATAAAAAAACCGGGGCGGTTCTTGAATGAACCGCCCCGGTTTTTTTTGGTGTTTAGAACGCGCCCATGTAGTCGCGCTTGCCCACGTCCACACCGTTATGACGCAGCAAAGCGTAAGCGGTGGTGACGTGGAAGAAGAACTGCGGCAGGCCGTAGGTCAGCAGGTAGGACTGGCCGCTGAAGCGCTTCTCTTTAGGCGTGCCTGGGCGAGTGATGATCTCGATGCCTTCCTTGCCGTCGATTTGCTCAGGCTTAAGGGTGTCGACAAACGCCAGGACCTTGGCGATCAGCGCTTGCAGGTCGGCGAAGGTGACTTCGGTATCTTCATATTTCGGCACTTCGATCTCGGCCAGGCGTGCGGACACGCCCTTGGCGAAGTCGACGGCGATCTGCACCTGGCGCACCAGCTGGAACATGTCCGGGAACAGGCGCGCTTGCAGCAAGGCGTTCGGCTCGATGTTCTTGGCGGTGGCGTGGGCTTCGGCTTTGGTCAACACGCCGCTCAGGGCGGTGAGCATTTGCTTGAAGACTGGGATGGAAGCGGCGTACAGGGAAATAGTCATGGCAGTCTCGCAGTAATGGCAGGATTGGAACCAGCGGCGATTATAGCCATGCCCATCGCTTGTCTTTTATTTTTTCAGGATTAGGCTAGGCAGTTCACTGCATAGGGAAAGCGCGATGACCGCCGAGCACGACACCGACACCCCTGAGCCGCGCCTGAACAGCACGGAAATCCGCGTCTTGGGCTGCCTGATCGAAAAACAGGCGACCAACCCGGAAACCTATCCCCTGACCCTCAATGCCCTGGTCCTGGCCTGTAACCAGAAGACCAGCCGCGAGCCGGTGATGAACCTGAGCCAGGGCCAGGTCGGTCAAAGCCTGCGCGCGCTGGAAGGCCAAGGGTTTACCCGCCTGGTGATGGGCAGCCGCGCCGACCGCTGGGAGCATCGCGTGGACAAGGCGCTGGAATTGGTGCCGGCCCAGGTGATCCTGACCGGGCTGCTGTTTTTGCGCGGGCCGCAGACCGTCAATGAACTGCTGACCCGCAGCGGACGCATGCATGATTTCGAAGATGCCGAACAGGTGGTGCATCAACTTGAGCGCCTGATTGCGCGAGGGCTGGCGGTGTTGGTGCCGCGTCAGGCGGGCCAGCGCGAAGATCGCTACACCCATGCGCTGGGCGATCCGGCCGATATCGAATTGATACTCGCGGCGCGTGGCAGTCCGGTGGAGCGCGGGGCTGGGGTTTCGGTAGACCGCCTTGAAGAACTTGAAGCGCGGATCGCGGCGCTTGAAGAGCGGCTGGCTCAGTTGGAACAGGGCTGACGGCATCCTTGTGGCGAGTTCCCTCGCCACCGTTTCAGATCAAGGCGTTAAATAGCATGCCTGCGGCCACCAATACGCACAGGCTGGCAAACCCGACCTGCAAGGCGCGCGCAGGGATTACCGAACACAGGCGTCGACCCGCCAACATGCCGACGATGCTTGCGCCGATAAATACCCAGCCCACCGGCTCGATGCGCACCCCCGCATGAAACGCGCCAGCAACACCGACCAGCGAGAGCAGGCTGATCACCATCAGGGAGGTGGCGACAATTCCGCGCATCTGCACATCGGTCAGTTGCTTGAACGCCGGCACGATGAGGAAGCCGCCGCCCACGCCGAGCAAGCCCGATACAGCCCCTGTCACCGCGCCGAGGGCGGCCAGGGTCGCGCTGCATTTGGCGGTCCAGGCGAAGCGCCCGGTCTGCTGGTTGAGCATGCAGTTCTTCTGGCCCCAGGAGGCGGTACCATGGTCACTCGGCCCGGCGTCGCGCTTTTCGCGCTGCAACATGCGCCAGGCCACCAGCAGCATCAACGCGCTGAACAGGCCCATCAACACCGCTTCCGCCAACTGGTGGGCGAGGAACACCCCCACTGGCGAAAAAAGCGCGCCAAGCAAGGCGATCAGCAACGCGGCGCGGTAGCGCACCAAGCCATGGCGCAAACCGTCGATCGCCCCCACCGCTGCCGCCGCGCCGACGGCAAGCAACGACACCGGCGCAGCCTGGGTCATGCTCATGCCCAAGCCCAGCACCAGCGCCGGCACGCCAAGGATGCCGCCACCCGCGCCCGTCAGGCCCATGACCAAGCCCATCAATAATCCCAACACACTGGCCAGCAGCATTCAGTCCACCTTGCTAAGACGGGTCAGCCACTCGCGGCCCTTGAGCATGCCGTTCCAGTAGAACCACGGCAGCAAGGTGGCCTTGAGGAACCACATCGAACGTCGGGCCTGGGTCGGGTCCAGGGGGAAGGTCGGCAGCAACTTGCCGCCGTAGCCGAACTCGGCGAGCACCACCTTGCCCTTCTCCACCGTCAACGGGCACGAACCGTAACCGTCGTACTTGAGCGGCAGCGCCGCCTGCTTGCGCAGGGCCAGCAGATTCTCGGCGACCACCACGATCTGCTTGCGCACGGCGGCGGCGGTCTTGGCGTTGGTGGTGCCACATACATCACCCAGGCCGAAGATGTGCGGGTAGCGCAGGTGTTGCAGGCTATGGGGGTTCACTTCGCACCAGCCGGCAGCGTCAGCCAATGGACTTTGGCTGATGAAATCCGGGGACACCTGCGGTGGGACCACGTGCAGCAAGTCGAAGGATTTTTCTTCAACGCTGACACTGCCTTCGGCGTCTTTCACTTCGAACCAGGCCTTGCGGGCCGGGCCGTCGACTTTCACCAGGTTGGCGTTGAACGCCAGGCGGGCGTTGTATTTTTCCACGTACTTCATCAACGGTGGCACAAAGGTCGCCACACCAAACAGTGCTGCACCGGCCAGGTTGAATTCAACGTCGATGTTTTTCAGAGTGCCCTGTTTTAGCCAGTGATCGCAGGACAGGTACATGGCCTTTTGCGGCGCACCCGCGCATTTGATCGGCATGGCCGGCTGGGTGAAGATCGCCTTGCCGCCCTTGAGTTGCTGCACCAGCTGCCAGGTATAGGCAGCGTGCTCGTAGCTGTAGTTGGACGTCACGCCATGCTGGCCGAGGGTGTCCTGCAGCCCTTCGACTTTTTCCCAGGCCAGGCGCAGGCCGGGGCAGACGATCAGGTTGTTCCAGCTGACGCGCTGGCCGCTGTCGAGGACCAGGGTTTGCTCGTCCGGCAGCAGTTCGGTGACGGCGGCTTGCACCCAGGTGACGCCATTGGGCAGTACGTCGGCCAGTGGCCGGCGGGTCTTTTTGACGTCGTATGCGCCGCCGCCGACCAACGTCCAGGCAGGCTGGTAGCAATGGTATTCACTCGGTTCGATCAGGGTGATATTCAGCTGGGGGTCGCGCTTGAGCAGGCTGGCCACCAGGCCGATGCCCGCCGAGCCGCCGCCGATGACAACGATATCGCCACTGATGGTTGGGCCCCAGTGTTGTTCGGTCATGGTCTATCGCCTTTTATCGTCAATGCACACAAGGGGCGTTGCCGTATGGCGTCACGTCCCGTTACAGGTCGATCCTTTGCCTCGGACCGTTTTTTTCCCTTAAGCTCGCAAGCCTATGTGGAAAACATCTCGAATGTAAGCCGCAATCCGCTACCAAGGACCGCCGCCATGCCCGCTTTGATTCAAGCCTTTCTGGATGAGGCATCGTCGACCTACACCTACGTCCTACATGAAGCAGATGATGGCCCCTGTGCCATCGTCGACTCGGTGCTCAATTACGACCCGGCCTCCGGGCGCACCGACACACGCCAGGCCGACAAAGTCATCGCCTATGTGCGTGAACATCGCTTGCAGGTGCAGTGGCTGCTGGAAACCCATGCCCATGCCGATCACCTGTCCGCCGCGCCGTACTTGCGCCGCACGCTGGGCGGCAAGATCGCCATCGGTCAGTCCATCAGCAAAGTGCAGGGCGTGTTCAAGAACCTGTTCAACCTCGAGCCGGAGTTTCGTGCCGACGGCTCGCAGTTCGATCACTTGTTTGCGCCGGATGAGGTGTTTCACATCGGCAACATCAAGGCCCAGGCCCTGCATGTGCCCGGTCATACCCCTGCGGACATGGCCTATTTGATCGACGACCGGTTGATCCTGGTGGGTGACACGTTGTTCATGCCGGATGTGGGCACGGCGCGTTGTGATTTTCCCGGTGGGGATGCGCGGCAGCTGTATGCGTCGATGCGCAAGTTGCTGGCCTTTCCTTTGGAGACTCAATTGTACGTATGCCATGACTACCCGCCTGAGGGGCGTGAGGCGAAATGCCTGACGACCGTGGCTGAGCAGCGCGCGGGTAACATTCATGTGCATGACGGGGTGGATGAGGCGGCATTTGTAGAGATGCGTACAACGCGCGATGCGGGGCTGGGGATGCCGACGTTGCTGTTGCCGGCGATCCAGGTGAACGTGCGAGCGGGAAATATGCCGCCGGCAGAGAGCAATGGGGTGACTTACCTGAAGATCCCACTCAATCAACTTTGAAACGTTTAACCCTGTGGGCGCTGGCTTGCCTGCTCCCACATTTGGCCCGCGGTGATTCAGTTAATTATCAGCCGCCCAGGTTGATGCCGTTGGCGGGCAGCGGCAGTGCGGTTTTGTAACGCACTTGCTTGAGGGCGAAGCTGGAGCGGATGTTGGCGACGCCTGGCACTTTGGTCAGGAAGTCCATCATGAAGCGTTCCAGTGACTGGATCGTCGGTACCAGCACGCGAATCAGGTAGTCCGGGTCGCCGGCCATCAGGTAGCACTCCATCACTTCCGGGCGGTCGGCGATCGCGCCTTCGAACTGTTGCAACGCCAGCTCATTCTGTTTTTCCAGGCTAACGTGGATGAACACGTTGACGTGCAGCCCCAGCAGGTCGGCGTCCAGCAAGGTCACCTGGTCGCGAATCAAGCCCAATTCTTCCATCGCCTTCACCCGGTTGAAACACGGCGTGGGCGACAGGTTGACTGAGCGGGCCAGGTCGGCGTTGGTGATGCGGGCGTTCTCCTGCAAAGCGTTGAGAATGCCGATATCAGTACGATCCAGTTTGCGCATGAGACAAAATCACCTGTTTATTATGTTTATGCAGTTTTTTTATCCGCAAATGATCCCGAGCGCAATGAAACACAGATAAATATTCTTCTACGCCCCGCCTATGATTGTTGTAGGACAAGATTTCTCCTACCCGGAGACTGACTGTCAGCTAGCGCGCCCACTACAAGAAATTCACAAGATAGAGCGTAGAAAGCCATGACCCAGCAGTATGAACCACTGCGCCTGCACGTCCCTGAACCCTCGGGCCGCCCAGGCTGCAAGACCGACTTTACCTACCTGCGCCTGACCGACGCGGGCCTGGTGCGAAAACCCGCCATCGACGTAGAACCTGCCGACACCGCCGACCTTGCCAAAGGCCTGATACGCGTGCTCGACGACCAGGGCCAGGCCCTGGGCCCGTGGGCTGAAGGTGTCCCCGTCGAGATCTTGCGCAAAGGCATGCGTGCCATGCTCAAGACGCGGATCTTCGACAACCGCATGGTGGTCGCCCAGCGTCAGAAAAAAATGTCTTTCTACATGCAAAGCCTTGGCGAAGAAGCCATCGGCAGCGCCCAGGCCCTGGCGTTGAACATCGACGACATGTGCTTCCCCACCTACCGCCAGCAAAGCATCCTGATGGCGCGCGAGGTGCCGCTGGTCGACCTGATCTGCCAACTGCTGTCCAACAAGCGTGACCCGCTCAAGGGCCGCCAGTTGCCGATCATGTATTCGGTAAAAGACGCCGGTTTCTTCACCATTTCCGGCAACCTCGCCACCCAATTCGTCCAAGGCGTGGGCTGGGGCATGGCCTCGGCGATCAAGGCCGATACCAAGATCGCCTCCGCCTGGATCGGCGACGGTGCCACCGCCGAGTCCGACTTCCACACTGCCCTCACCTTCGCCCACGTGTACCGCGCGCCGGTGATTCTCAACGTGGTGAATAACCAGTGGGCCATCTCCACCTTCCAGGCCATCGCCGGCGGTGAAGCCACAACGTTCGCCGGACGCGGCGTGGGTTGCGGTATCGCCTCCCTGCGCGTGGACGGTAACGACTTCATCGCGGTGTACGCCGCCTCCGCCTGGGCCGCCGAGCGTGCGCGCCGCAACCTCGGGCCGACGCTGATCGAGTGGGTCACCTACCGCGCCGGGCCGCACTCCACCTCTGATGATCCGTCGAAATACCGCCCAGCCGATGACTGGAGCCACTTCCCACTGGGCGACCCGATTGCCCGCCTCAAGCAGCACCTGATCCGCATTGGCCAGTGGTCCGAAGAGGAACACGCGGCGGTCAGTGCCGAACTTGAGGCCGAAGTGGTCAAGGCGCAGAAAGAAGCCGAACAGCACGGCACCCTCGCCGGCGGCCAGATTCCAAGCGCCGCGACCATGTTCGAAGACGTCTACAAAGAGATGCCGGAGCACTTGAAGCGCCAGCGTCAAGCGTTGGGGATCTGACATGAACGATCACAACAACAGTATTGAAGTGGAAACCGCCATGACCACCACAACCATGACCATGATCCAGGCGCTGCGCTCGGCCATGGACGTGATGCTTGAACGTGATAACAACGTGGTGGTTTTCGGCCAGGACGTGGGCTATTTCGGCGGCGTATTCCGTTGCACTGAAGGCTTGCAGACCAAATACGGCAGCTCGCGTGTGTTTGACGCGCCGATCTCCGAAAGCGGCATTATCGGCGTGGCGGTGGGCATGGGAGCCTACGGACTGCGCCCGGTCGCCGAGATCCAGTTCGCCGACTATGTCTACCCCGCCACCGACCAGATCATCTCCGAAGCCGCGCGTCTGCGTTATCGCTCGGCCGGCCAGTTCACCGCACCGTTGACCATGCGCATGCCGTGTGGCGGTGGTATCTACGGGGGTCAGACCCACAGCCAAAGTATCGAAGCGGTGTTCACCCAAGTCTGCGGGTTGCGCACGGTCATGCCGTCCAACCCGTATGACGCCAAGGGTTTGTTGATCGCCTCCATCGAAAACGATGACCCGGTGATCTTCCTTGAGCCAAAACGCCTGTACAACGGCCCGTTCGATGGCCATCACGACCGCCCGGTAACCCCGTGGTCGAAACACCCACAAGCGCAAGTCCCGGACGGTTATTACACCGTGCCGCTGGACGTGGCTGCCATCGTGCGTCCCGGTTCGGCCGTCACCGTGCTGACCTACGGCACCACTGTGTATGTGTCGCAAGTCGCCGCCGAAGAAACCGGCATCGACGCCGAAGTCATCGACCTGCGCAGCCTATGGCCACTGGACCTGGAAACCATCGTCAAGTCGGTGAAAAAGACCGGCCGTTGTGTGGTGGTGCACGAAGCCACCCGCACCTGCGGCTTTGGCGCCGAGCTGGTAGCGCTGGTTCAGGAGCATTGCTTCCACCATCTGGAAGCGCCGATCGAACGCGTGACCGGTTGGGACACCCCCTACCCGCACGCGCAGGAGTGGGCGTATTTCCCTGGCCCGTCCCGCGTGGGCGCGGCGTTGAAACGGGTCATGGAGGTCTGAATGGGCACGCACGTTATCAAGATGCCGGACATTGGCGAAGGCATCGCAGAAGTTGAATTGTCGGTTTGGCACGTGAAGGTCGGCGACATGGTCGTCGAAGACCAGGTGCTGGCGGATGTAATGACTGACAAGGCGATGGTGGATATCCCCTCGCCGGTGCATGGCAAGGTGATTTCCCTCGGCGGCGAGCCAGGCGAAGTCATGGCCGTGGGCAGTATCTTGATCAGTATTGAAGTGGAAGGTGCCGGCAACGCCAAGGAAGCGCCCGCCGCGAAGGAAGCGCCGAAGGCCGCCCCTGTGGTGGAGGCCAAGCCTGCGCCGGTGGCGGTTGAGAGCAAACCTGCGCCGGTGATCGCGGCCCAGGCGCCTGTTGCACGTGAAGCCGACGAACGTCCGCTGGCCTCCCCGGCTGTGCGCAAACACGCATTGGACGCCGGGATTCAGCTGCGCCTGGTCCAGGGCTCTGGCCCGGCGGGCCGGATTCTGCACGAAGACTTGGAGGCTTACTTGCTCCAGAGTCCGACGCAAAATAAAAACGCAGCCAACCCCTACGCCGAACGCAACGTCGAAGAACAGATCCCGGTGATCGGCATGCGTCGCAAGATCGCCCAGCGCATGCAGGACGCCACCCGGCGCGCCGCGCATTTCAGCTATGTGGAAGAGATCGACGTCACCGCCCTCGACGAGCTGCGTGTGCACCTCAACGAGAAACACGGCGCCACGCGCGGCAAGCTGACGTTGCTGCCATTCATCGTGCGCGCCATGGTTGTGGCCCTGCGAGACTTCCCGCAGATCAATGCGCGATACGACGACGAAGCCCAGGTCATCACCCGCCTCGGCGCGGTGCATGTGGGCGTCGCCACCCAGAGCGACGTCGGCTTGATGGTGCCGGTGGTACGTCACGCCGAAGCCCGCAGCCTGTGGGGCAATGCCGAGGAAATCGCACGCCTGGCCACCGCCGCGCGCAATGGCAAGGCCAGCCGCGATGAGCTGTCAGGTTCCACCATCACGTTGACCAGCCTGGGTGCACTCGGCGGCATTGTCAGCACGCCGGTCTTGAACCTGCCAGAAGTGGCCATCGTTGGCGTCAATCGCATCGTCGAACGGCCCATGGTGATCAAGGGCCAGATCGTGGTGCGCAAGATGATGAACCTCTCCAGCTCCTTCGATCACCGCGTGGTCGATGGCATGGACGCGGCGCAATTCATCCAGGCCATTCGTGGCCTGCTCGAACAACCCGCCAGCCTGTTTCTGGAGTAAGGCATGTCTCAGACGTTGAATACCACGCTGCTGATTATCGGCGGCGGCCCTGGCGGTTATGTGGCAGCGATTCGGGCGGGTCAACTGGGTATCCCGACCATTTTGGTAGAAGGCCAGGCGCTCGGCGGCACGTGCCTGAATATCGGCTGCATTCCGTCCAAGGCGTTGATCCATGTGGCCGAGCAGTTCCAGCAAACCGTGCACCATAGCCAGGGCTCACAGTTGGGCATCGAAGTGGATGTGCCGACCCTGGACATCCGCAAAAGCGTGGAATGGAAAGATGGCATCGTCGACCGGTTGACCACGGGCGTCGCTGCGCTGTTGAAGAAACACAAGGTGCAAGTGATCCACGGCTGGGCCAAGGTGGTGGACGGCAAAACCGTCGACGTCGGCGACCAGCGCATTCAGTGCGAACACCTATTGCTGGCCACCGGTTCGAAAAGCGTCAACTTGCCGATGCTGCCGATTGGCGGGCCGATCATCTCCTCCACCGAAGCCCTGGCACCGACACGCGTGCCCAAGCGGCTGATCGTGGTAGGTGGGGGTTATATCGGGCTGGAGCTGGGCATTGCCTACCGCAAGCTCGGCGCCGAGGTCAGTGTGGTCGAGGCCCAGGACCGCATCCTGCCAGCCTATGACGCCGAGCTGACCCAACCCGTGAATGAATCCCTCAAGCAACTGGGGGTGAAGCTGTACCTCAAGCACAGCGTCACCGGTTTTGCGGACAACTGCCTGCAAGTGCGCGATCCGAATGGCGACACGTTGTCGCTGGAAACGGACCAGGTGCTGGTTGCCGTGGGCCGCAAACCCAATACCCAGGGCTGGAACCTCGAAGCGCTGAACCTGGACATGAACGGTGCGGCGATCAAGATCGACAAGCACTGCCAGACCAGCATGCGCAACGTATGGGCCATCGGCGACCTGAGCGGCGAACCGATGCTTGCGCACCGCGCCATGGCTCAGGGCGAAATGGTGGCCGAACTGATCAGCGGTAAATCCCGCGAATTCAACCCGGCCGCGATCCCGGCGGTGTGCTTTACCGACCCGGAACTGGTGGTGGTCGGCAAGACCCCAGACGAGGCCACGGCTGCCGGCCTGGACTGCATCGTGTCGAGCTTCCCGTTCGCCGCCAATGGCCGGGCCATGACCCTGGAGTCGAAAACCGGCTTTGTGCGCGTCGTTGCACGCCGTGACAATCACCTGATCGTCGGCTGGCAAGCGGTTGGCGCTGGCGTCTCGGAACTGTCCACCGCGTTCGGCCTTAGCCTGGAAATGGGCGCACGCCTGGAAGACGTTGCCGGCACCATCCACGCCCACCCGACCCTCGGCGAAGCCGTTCAGGAAGCCGCTTTAAGGGCCCTGGGCCACGCCCTACACCTGTAATTCTGATGCAATTCCCCTGTGGGAGCGGGCTTGCTCGCGAATGCGGTGGATCAGTCACCGGCGTACTGACTGACACTCTGTATTCGCGAGCAAGCCCGCTCCCACATAAAGCAAGAATGAAGTATTGTTGCGCCCATCCAGAAAAAAACCGACAAGCCTGCCTCTGACCAGGCGGTTGACCAGAGATAGAGGGTGTCATGGGTAACGAAAGCATCAATTGGGACAAGCTGGGTTTTGACTACATCAAGACCGACAAGCGGTTTCTCCAGGTCTGGAAAAACGACGAATGGCAAGAAGGCACCCTGACCGACGACAACGTGCTGCACATCAGCGAGGGCTCCACCGCCCTGCACTACGGTCAGCAATGCTTCGAGGGCCTCAAGGCCTACCGCTGCAAGGACGGCTCGATCAACCTGTTCCGCCCGGACCAGAACGCCGCCCGAATGCAGCGCAGCTGCGCCCGTCTGCTGATGCCGCATGTGCCGACCGACGTGTTCATCGACGCCTGCAAACAAGTGATCAAGGCCAACGAGCGGTTCATCCCGCCGTACGGCAGTGGCGGCGCGCTGTACCTGCGCCCATTCGTGATCGGCACCGGTGACAACATCGGCGTACGTACCGCACCGGAGTTCATCTTCTCGGTGTTCGCGATCCCGGTCGGCGCCTACTTCAAAGGCGGCCTGGTGCCACACAACTTCCAGATCTCCACTTTCGACCGCGCCGCGCCACAAGGCACCGGTGCTGCCAAAGTGGGTGGCAACTACGCCGCCAGCCTGATGCCAGGTTCGGAAGCGAAAAAAGCCGGTTTCGCCGATGCGATCTACCTGGACCCGATGACTCACTCGAAAATCGAAGAAGTCGGCTCGGCCAACTTCTTCGGGATCACCCACGACAACCAGTTCATCACGCCGAAGTCGCCTTCGGTGCTGCCGGGCATCACCCGCCTGTCGCTGATCGAACTGGCCCAGACCCGCCTGGGCCTGAACGTGGTCGAGGGCGAAGTGTTCATCGACAAGCTGGACCAGTTCAAGGAAGCCGGCGCCTGCGGTACGGCTGCGGTCATCACGCCAATCGGCGGCATCCAGTACAACGGCAAGCTGCATGTGTTCCACAGCGAAACCGACGTCGGCCCGATCACCCAGAAGCTCTACAAAGAGCTGACCGGCGTACAGACCGGCGAAGTCGAAGCCCCAGAAGGCTGGATCGTCAAAGTCTAACCAGAACACCCGCAACACCGGCAACACCACAAAACCAATGTGGGAGTGGGCTTGCTCGCTCCCACATTGGATCTCCAGTGTTCTTAAGATTGAGCCGGAATATTCCCCGCAATCTTCTTCCCCATACTTATCCTCGGCTCCACCCCATACCCCAGCGCTTCATAAAACCCCACCACCGCATCATTCCCCCCGGTGATCTGCAGGTTGATCTTCATACAACCCAAGGCAGTCAACGCCTGTTCCGCATGCCTCACCAGCGAGGAACCCAGGCCGTGCCGGCGATAATCTGCGTGCACCGCCACCGAATACAGCCACCCACGATGCCCGTCATACCCGGCAAGCACCGTACCGATCACAACCTTTTTATCCATCGCGACGAAAAAAAGCCCATCGTTGACCGCCAGCTTCTTATCGATCGCGAGCCTCGGCAGGTTATGCGCCGTCTCGTAACCAAAAGCCTCCTGCCACAACGCAACCACCTGCGCGCGATGCTGACGGTCGCGATACGGGCCGATGGGATGCCGGGACAGCAGCGCCTTTTCCATCACCAACGTACGCTCGTTGCCATGGTAAACATCGCGCACGGTGTGAAACCCCAGTTTGGTATAGAACGGCTCGGCGGTCAGCGATGACGGCACACTCAGTACCGTCACCCCGGCCTCACGGGCGCGCAGTTCGACCTCGATCATCAATAGCCGGCCAATGCCCTGCCCTTGCAGCGCCGGATTGACGAACACCGAACGCACGACATTGGCGTCCAGGGCCGCCGTGGCAACGATCACCTGGTCCTTGATCGCCACCAGCACCACCCGGCGCGTGAGCAGCGCCAGCACGGCCTCCGGGGTAAAGTTGGTCGCAACCCGCGCAATCACATCCGCCGGGTAATCCTGTGCATTGCTGCTGTGCAAAGCCGCCAGGATGACCTGGCTGATCCCCTCGGCATCGGCGGGTTGGGCAAGACGTACTGCGGTCGACATGATTCCTCCTGACTGACGGCGCTAGACCTGACACCACAATACCAATGCAGGCGCAAGCCAGCTCCCCCATTTCGATCACACCTCACCTTCACAGCCGATTCGGCTGACGGACTGCACTTTTCAGCTTTCCCGGCTGAGCCACCCCTGCGTTTCAGCCGGGATAATCCGCAGATAACCCACACAATAACCCGACTGCACCTGCCTGCCGTGCCGCCTCACGCGCAGCAGAAAACGTTGGACGTACCCTCGAATAACAAGGAGCCTCACATGACCCGCTACATCGACGTCAACGACCTCTGCTACCTGGTCTCGCAAAAAAGCCTGCCCACCTGCATCACCGAGATGGCCGAGTACATCCGCGCCGACTACCTGCGCTGGCAGGACTTCGAAAAATGCGCGCGCCTGGCCAACCACTCACCGGATGGCGTGATCGAACTGATGCCGGTATCCGACGCGTCGCTGTATGCCTTCAAGTACGTCAATGGCCACCCGAAGAACACCCTGGCCGGCATGCTCACCGTGATGGCTTTTGGCGCGCTGGGCGATGTCGACACAGGCAAACCGGTGCTGCTGGCGGAAATGACCCTGACTACCGCGATTCGCACTGCCGCCACCTCGGCCCTGGTCGCCCGCTACCTGGCCCGCGAAAACAGCCGCAGCATGGCGCTGATCGGCAACGGCTCGCAGAGTGAATTCCAGGCCCTGGCCTTCCATGCCATGCTTGGCATCAATGAGATCCGCCTGTTCGATATCGATGCCAAGGCCACCGCCAAACTGGCGGCCAACCTCAAGGCGTTCCCGGCGATCAAGGTGATCCTGGCCAGCAGCGTGGCCGACGCCGTGAAAGGTGCGGACATCGTCACCACCGTCACCGCCGACAAGGCCTATGCCACTATCCTCACCGATGACATGATCGAACCCGGCATGCACCTCAACGCGGTCGGTGGCGACTGCCCCGGCAAGACCGAGCTGGACCGACGTATCGTCGAGCGCGCCCGGGTGATCGTCGAGTACGAACCGCAAAGCCGCATCGAAGGTGAAATCCAGCACATGCCGGACAATTCGCCGGTGACCGAACTCTGGCAAGTGATCAACGGCCAGCAGCCCGGCCGCGAAAACGCGCACCAAGTGACCCTGTTCGATTCGGTGGGTTTTGCCATCGAAGATTACTCGGCCCTGCGCTACGTGTTGGACGTGGCCAAGGCGCTGGACGTGGGCAGCGACCTGGCGCTGGTGCCGGACCTGGCGGATCCGAAAGACCTGTTCGCACGCCTGGCGCAGCAGCCACGCGCGCAGCAGAAAAAGCGCGCCTGAGGCGTGCTGCAAGCCCTCGACCGCATACAGACGTTGACGCAGGAAGGCCGTACCATGTGACGGGTCAGGCAAACGCGAGGCGTTTGCCGCCATTTTTTCTCAACCGTTTGAAGTGAAAACCATGGATACCAAGGCCAACGGACCCCATTCTTCCCCTGCGCTGGACCGCATCGATGAAGCCATCATCGAAGTGCTGCGGCACCAGGGGCGTATCACCTACGAAAAGCTCTCGTCGCTGGTGCACCTCACGCCCCGGCCCTGCCTGGAGCGGGTGCGCAAGCTGGAGCGACGCGGGGTGATCCGTGGGTATGGGGCGATCATTGATGTGCAGATGGTTTCACCAGGCCTTTCGTTGCTGGTGTTGGTGGCCTTGTCCAACCAGAGCGGGCGTTCGGCGCAGAAAGCCTTCGAAGCCTGTGTGAAGGCCTGCCCGCAGGTGTTCGAGTGCCAGCTGATCAGCGGCCCGTTTGACTACAGCCTGCGCATGCGCTGCCGAGACATGGAGCATTACCGGGTACTGACCGAGACCTGGTTGAACAATGACGAGTTGCACATTGATAAATTGGTGGCGCATCCGGAGTTGGCGGTGGTGAAAAACACCGCCACCGAATTGGCCTGAGCGGGCGCCATTCAGGCCGCCAGTTTGCCGCTGGCGATGGCCGCCGACGCGGCCACCATCGCCCTTAGCAGCACCGCACACCCCGCCGCCAAGTCATCCGGTGCGGCGTTTTCGATTTCGTTATGGCTGATGCCGCCTTCACAGGGCACAAAAATCATCCCCGCCGGGCCCAGTTCGGCAACAAAGATCGCGTCATGCCCTGCCCCGCTGACGATGTCCATGTTCGACAACCCCAGCCCATTCGCGGCATCACGCACAGCGTCCACGCAGCCCTTGTCGAAATACAGGGGTGGAAAATCTGCCGTAGGTGCCATCTCGAAACTCAAACCGTGCTTGGCGCAAGTTTCATCGATCACCTTGCGTACTTCGGCAATCATCGAGTCCAGCCGCACCGGCTCCAGGTGACGGAAGTCCAGGGTCATGCGCACTTCCCCCGGAATGACGTTGCGCGAACCGGGGTAAGCCTGCAGGCAGCCAACGGTGCCGCACGCATGCGGTTGATGCCCAAGCGCCGCCGCATTGACCGCCGCCACCACCGCCGCCGCGCCCACCAGGGCATCCTTGCGCAGGTGCATCGGCGTCGGTCCCGCGTGCGCTTCAACGCCGCGCAGTTTCAGGTCAAACCACTTCTGCCCAAGGGCGCCCAGCACCACGCCAATGGTCTTTTTCTCGTCTTCAAGAATCGGCCCCTGTTCGATATGCGCCTCGAAATAGGCGCCTACCTTGTGCCCACTGACCGGCCGCGAACCCGCATAGCCAATTGCGTTCAGCGCGTCGCCCACGCTGACGCCGTCCACGTCCACCTTGGCCAGGGTGTCCGCCAGGGTGAATTTCTCGGCAAACACGCCCGAGCCCATCATGCAGGGCGCAAAGCGCGAGCCCTCTTCGTTGGTCCACACCACCACTTCCAACGGCGCCTCGGTTTCCACTTTGAGGTCATTGAGCGTACGCAGCACCTCCACACCCGCCAGCACACCGAAGCAACCGTCGAACTTACCGCCGGTGGGCTGGGTGTCGATATGGCTACCAGTCATCACTGGCGGCAGGTTGGGGTTGCGCCCCGGGCGACGGGCGAAGATGTTGCCGATGCCGTCGACGGTCACCGTGCAACCCGCCTCTTCACACCACTGCACAAACAAGTCGCGGGCCTTGCGATCAAGGTCGGTGAGAGCCAGGCGACACACACCGCCCTTGGGGGTGGCGCCGAGTCTGGCCAAGTCCATCAACGACTGCCACAGGCGGTCGCGGTTGATGTGCTGATGGGTGGATTGCAGAACGTCGAGGGCAGCGTTCATGGGGATCTCCTCAGGCTATATTCTTATGAACTGACTCGGTCAACTGTGGGAGCTGGCTTGCCTGCGATGACGGCGGCACATCCAACATTTTCCGTGGCTGACACACCGTTATCGCAGGCAAGCCAGCTCCCACATTGACCGTGTTTATAAAGGCAATTTGGCGGTGGCCGGGCTGACACCACGCCGGGCATTCAGGCCGTAATACAACACGCCACCCAGCGCCGATCCGGTAAACCAGCCGTAGCTGTAGAACCAGCTGAATGCATCACTGCCCAGCGACAGCAGGGTCATCACCACCGGCACGCCAAACGCGATAAACCCGCTCCAGTTCCACGCCGGGTACACGTCGTCGCGGTACAGACCTGCGAGATCAAGCTGTTGTTTGCGGGTGATGAAGTAGTCCACCACCATGATCCCGGCGATCGGTCCCAGCAGGCTTGAATAACCCAGCAACCAATTGGAGTAGACGGTTTCCAGGCTTACATCGGAAACGATCAGCCCGAGCTTCTTCAGCAGTTCATGCCCCATCAACGCCAACCCGACCAGACCGGTGAGCATCACGGCGGTGGTGCGGTTGATCAGCTTGGGCGCGATGTTCTGAAAGTCATTGGTGGGCGAAACAATATTCGCGGCGGTGTTGGTGGACAACGTCGCGACGATGATCAGCGCCATCGCCACGGCGACCCACACCGGGCTCTGGATATGGCCGATCAGGGTCACCGGGTCGGACACGCTCACACCCACCAGTTTTACCGACGCGGCGGTCATGATCACACCAAGAGAGGCGAACAGGAACATGGTCAGCGGCAGGCCAAAGATCTGCCCGAGAATCTGGTCTTTCTGGCTTTTGGCGTAACGGCTGAAGTCCGGAATATTCAGCGACAATGTCGCCCAGAAACCCACCATCGCCGTGAGGCCGGCCATGAAGTAACCGGTGAGGCTCGCACCTTCGGGGCGCTTGGGTGGGATCGCCATCAACTCGCTGATCGACACATTAGGCATCGCCCACACCAGCAGACCAATCCCCACTGCCACCAGCAGCGGTGCCGACAGGGTTTCCAAGCGTTTGATCGACTCGGCGCCGCGCAGTACCACCCATAGATTCAGCGTCCAGAAAATCATGAACCCGATCACCTCGCCGGTGCCGCCAAGGGACTTCCAGCCCTCGAAAATCGAGCCCAGGAACAGGTGAATCGCCAGCCCGCCAAACATCGTCTGGATACCAAACCAGCCACACGCCACCAGCGCCCGGATCAGGCACGGCACGTTCGAACCAAGAATGCCAAACGACGAACGCAACAACACCGGAAACGGTATGCCGTACTTGGTGCCAGGGAAGGCGTTGAGGGTCAACGGGATCAGCACCACGATATTGGCCAGCAGGATCGCCACCAGCGCTTCACCCACCGACAACCCGAAATACGCGGTGAGCACCCCACCCAGCGTATAGGTGGGCACGCAGATCGACATGCCGACCCACAACGCGGTGATGTGCCACTTGTTCCAAGTGCGTTCGTGCACCTTGGACGGTGCCATGTCGTGGTTGTAGCGAGGGCTGTCGAGGACGTCGGGGCCGGCGTCTAATTCGTACAGGCCGTTGCGTTCAATGACTTGCGATCTGTTCTGTTGCATGGCCGCTCCACGGTTTTTTCGAATTATTTTTGCTCATCCAACGCTGTGCGCTGGATGGCCGGAGTACCTCGTAAACAACATGACATCACGGGCCCGGCCAGCCGCCACTGCACTCAATATCCGTGCCGACACCCCACCTTGAACCCGCACCGCTTATATAACGTGCTGATGTTTATCAGCTTTCCGATTTATCCCTCGGTACATGCCGCACTGCTCAGGCTAAACAATACGAAAGTTGTCAGAACCCTCAGGACTCAATCTGGTGCAACACAATTATTTTTATTTCCCTCCCCCGTCAAGAGGCATGTCTCAAGCGCCTGATTTGCAATAAGAAATGTTGCTCAATTTAGGAACCTGTCAAGTGCGTCAAAATGGTGAGTGAACGCTACATTTTGGTGATTTTTATATTTTATATATATAAATCAATAAGTTAACGCTTGAATAAGCTTATAAAAAATCTTCTTGCCCAATCGAAAAACTCGGGCTAGTTTCTATTCCTGTCACTGATGACAGGAATTAACCCGCCATCGGTAGGCAGCATTACAACACTTAGAACTGGCACAAGCCGGTCAAGCCTGTGAGGAACTCGACATGTCGCTGTTGATCCGTGGCGCCACCGTTATTACCCATGATGAAAGTTACCGCGCCGATGTTTTATGCGCAGGCGGTCTCATTCGGGCCATTGGCACGAATCTGGATATTCCCGCCGGCACTGGAACACTCGACGGCAGCGGCCAATTCTTGATGCCCGGCGGCATCGACCCCCATACCCATATGCAATTGCCCTTCATGGGGACCGTGGCCAGTGAAGACTTTTTCAGTGGCACGGCAGCAGGCCTGGCGGGGGGCACCACGTCGATCATCGACTTTGTGATTCCCAACCCGCAGCAACCCTTGATGGAGGCGTTTCACCTGTGGCGGGGCTGGGCGGAAAAATCCGCGTCCGACTACGGTTTCCACGTGGCGATCACCTGGTGGAGCGAGCAGGTGCGCGAGGAAATGGCCGAACTGGTCAGCCACCACGGCATCAACAGCTTCAAGCACTTCATGGCCTACAAGAACGCGATCATGGCGGCAGATGACACCCTGGTCGCCAGCTTCGAACGCTGCCTGGAACTGGGCGCGGTGCCCACGGTGCATGCTGAGAACGGCGAGTTGGTGTATCACCTGCAACGCAAGCTGATGGCCCAGGGCATCACCGGCCCGGAAGCGCACCCGCTGTCGCGCCCGTCGCAGGTAGAGGGCGAAGCGGCCAGCCGCGCCATTCGCATCGCCGAAACCATCGGCACGCCGTTATACCTGGTGCACGTGTCCACCAAGGAAGCGCTGGATGAAATCACCTACGCCCGCAGCAAAGGCCAACCGGTCTATGGCGAAGTACTCGCCGGCCACTTGCTGCTGGATGACAGCGTCTACCAGCACCCTGACTGGCAGACCGCCGCCGGCTACGTGATGAGCCCACCCTTCCGCCCGCACGGGCATCAGGAAGCGCTGTGGCATGGTTTGCAGTCCGGCAACCTGCACACCACCGCGACCGACCACTGCTGCTTCTGCGCCGAGCAAAAAGCCGCAGGCCGTGACGACTTCAGCAAGATCCCCAATGGCACTGCCGGGATCGAAGACCGCATGGCGCTGCTGTGGGATGAAGGGGTCAACACCGGGCGCCTGTCGATGCAGGAGTTCGTTGCGCTGACCTCCACCAATACCGCGAAGATCTTCAACCTTTATCCGCGCAAAGGCGCGATCCGCGTGGGGGCCGATGCTGATCTGGTGCTGTGGGACCCCGAGGGTACACGGACCATTTCCGCCAAGACTCACCACCAGAAAGTCGACTTCAACATCTTCGAAGGCAAAACCGTGCGCGGCGTGCCGAGCCATACCATCAGCCAGGGCAAGCTGGTCTGGGCCGATGGCGACCTGCGTGCCGAACGCGGTGCCGGGCGGTATGTGGAGCGGCCGGCGTATCCGGCGGTGTTTGAGCAGTTGAGCAAGCGGGCGGCGTATTCCAAGCCAGTCGCTGTGAACCGCTGATATCGCATTCGCGAGCACAGGCACCAAAAAATCAATGCCCATCAGAGGCAGCACCTCAATAACCGTGAGGCCAACACCGTGATCCAGACCCTGACCCACCTCCCCCATCCCGCTGAGGATGGACCCACGCTCGCCAGCCATTTCACCGACCTGGCGCCGCCGCTCAACGCCCGCCAGGCCCAACTGGAAGCCTCGCGCTGCCTGTATTGCTACGACGCACCGTGCGTGAACGCATGCCCCAGCGAAATCGACATTCCGTCGTTCATCCGCAACATCCACACCGAAAACGTACAAGGCGCCGCGCAGAAGATCCTCTCGGCCAATATCCTTGGCGGCAGTTGCGCTCGGGTGTGTCCCACCGAGATCCTCTGCCAGCAGGCTTGCGTGCGTAACAACGCCGAAGAATGCGCCCCGGTGCTGATCGGCTTGCTGCAACGTTATGCAATCGACAATGCACACTTCAGCGAACACCCCTTCCACCGCGCCGCGCCTACCGGCAAGCGCATCGCCGTGGTCGGCGCCGGGCCGGCAGGCTTGGCCTGTGCCCACCGCAGCGCCTTGCACGGCCATGACGTGGTGATTTTCGAAGCACGGGAAAAAGCCGGTGGCCTGAATGAATACGGGATCGCCAAGTACAAACTGGTGGATGACTTCGCGCAGAAGGAACTGGATTTCCTGCTGCAGATTGGCGGCATCGAGATCCGCCACGGCCAGCGCCTGGGCGACAACCTGACCTTGAGCGACCTGCACCCGCAATTCGACTCAGTCTTCCTCGGCCTCGGGTTGGCCGCCAGTAAACAGCTCGGTTTAGCCCACGAGGACGCTCCCGGCCTGCTCGCCGCCACCGACTACATCCGCGAGCTGCGCCAAGCCGACGACCTGACCCAGCTGCCCCTGGCCGACCGCTGCATCGTGCTCGGTGCCGGCAACACCGCCATCGACATGGCCGTGCAAATGGCCCGCCTCGGTGCTCGTGATGTGAACCTCGTTTACCGTCGAGGGTTGGCAGATATGGGCGCCACCCACCACGAACAGGACATCGCCAAAGCCAACCAGGTCCGCCTGCTGACCTGGGCCCAGCCTGAAGAAGTGCTGCTGGATGAGCAGGGCCACGTGCGCGGCATGCGCTTCCAGCGCACGCGCCTGGAAAACGGGCGCCTGCACCCCACCGGCGAAACCTTCGAGCTGGCCGCCGATGCAATCTTCAAGGCCATCGGCCAAGGGTTTGACAGCGAGGCGCTGCACGATCCGCTGGCCCAGCAACTGCAACGTGTCGGTGAAAGAATCTTCGTCGATGAACAGCTGCGCACCAGCATTCCCGGCGTATACGCCGGCGGCGATTGCGTCAGCCTTGGTCAGGACCTCACCGTGCAGGCAGTGCAACACGGCAAGCTGGCCGCTGAAGCCATGCACGCCCAACTCATGCTGAATGTGGAGGCAGCGTAATGGCCGATCTCTCGATTGTGTTCGCCGGTATCAAAGCCCCCAACCCGTTCTGGCTGGCCTCCGCGCCGCCCACCGACAAGGCCTACAACGTGGTCCGTGCGTTTGAAGCCGGCTGGGGCGGCGTGGTGTGGAAAACCCTGGGCGAAGACCCGGCGGCGGTCAACGTGTCGTCACGCTACTCGGCGCACTACGGTGCCAACCGTGAAGTGCTGGGCATCAATAACATCGAGCTGATCACTGACCGCTCGCTGGAGATCAACCTGCGGGAAATCACCCAGGTGAAAAAGGACTGGCCCGACCGCGCGTTGATCGTGTCGCTGATGGTGCCGTGCGTTGAGGAATCCTGGAAAAACATCCTGCCGCGGGTGGAAGCCACCGGTTGCGACGGTATCGAGCTGAACTTCGGCTGCCCCCATGGCATGCCCGAGCGCGGCATGGGTGCGGCGGTCGGCCAAGTGCCGGAGTATGTGGAGCAGGTCACGCGTTGGTGCAAGACGTATTGCTCGCTGCCGGTGATCGTCAAGCTCACGCCGAATATCACCGACATTCGCGTGGCGGCGCGCGCGGCGTATCGCGGTGGTGCGGATGCGGTGTCGCTGATCAATACCATCAATTCCATCACCAGCGTCGACCTGGAACGCATGGTCGCGCTGCCGGTGGTTGGCACACAAAGCACCCACGGCGGTTACTGCGGTTCGGCGGTTAAGCCAATTGCGCTGAACATGGTCGCCGAAATCGCCCGTGACCCGCAGACACAGGGCCTGCCGATCTGTGGCATTGGCGGCATCGGCAACTGGCGCGACGCGGCGGAATTCGTTGCCCTTGGCTGTGGCGCGGTGCAGGTGTGCACGGCGGCGATGCTGCACGGGTTTCGGATTGTGGAAGAGATGAAGGACGGGCTGTCGCGGTGGATGGACAGTCAGGGTTACGCCAGCCTGCAGGAATTTTCCGGGCGCGCGGTGGGTAATACGACGGATTGGAAGTACCTGGACATCAACTACCAGGTGATTGCGAAGATCGATCAGCAAGCCTGTATTGGCTGCGGGCGTTGCCATATTGCCTGTGAGGACACGTCGCACCAGGCGATTGCCAGTTTGAAATTGGCGGATGGCACGCATAAGTACGAAGTGATCGATGATGAATGTGTGGGCTGCAATTTGTGCCAGATCACCTGCCCGGTGGCCGACTGCATCGAGATGGTGCCGATCGACTCGGGCAAGCCGTATTTGAACTGGACGCAAGATCCGAGGAATCCCTATCGAGAGGCTGTGTAGCGCTCTAGATCGCTATCGCAGGCAAGCCAGCTCCCACATTCGAGTGCATTCCTTCAGGAACAATGCACTCAACGGTGGGAGCTGGCTTGCCTGCGATGGGGCCTTCAGCCGCACCGTGACATCAAGGTTCCAACCCAATCCCCCGCAAAATCACCCCTGTCACCGTCTGTATCGCCTTCTCGAATTGCATATCCGACAAAGGCTGGTGATCATTCAGGATCTTCACCTGATGATCAAAGTCGGCATAGTGCTGGGTCGAGGCCCAGATCATGTACAGCAAGCTCGACGGCTCAACCGGCAGGATGCGTTTGTCCTCCACCCACTGGCGAATTTTCGCTTCCTTCATCTTGGCCCAGTCGTACAGGCTTTCATCCAGCGCCTCCCCGAGTGTCGGCGCGCCGTGGATGATTTCGTTGGCCCAGACTTTCGAGCCATACGGCCGGGTGCGCGAGCGCTGCATCTTGGCGCGGATGTAACTGCTGAGTACCACCCGCGGATCATCAAAGGTCTCGAAGCTCAGGGCGTCCTGCTTCCACACTTCCAACAGGTCGAACAGCACCGCGCTGTACAACTCACTTTTGGTGGTGAAGTAGTAGTGCAGGTTTGAGCGCGGCAGTTGCACCTCTTCGGCGATATCGGCCATGGCGGTGCTGCCGTAGCCTTTTTCGGCGAAGATTTTCTCCGCCGCCAGCAGGATTTTTTCGACGTTGACCCGACGAATTCCGATCTTGTGATTGCCCATGAGGGCTCCCTGACAACGAGAGAGCCCAAAGACTACCATTCGCTCTAGATCGGGGCGACAGGCTGAACCGAAACTTCGTACACTGCCTGCTCCTGCCCATTGATTGGTATTGAACAATGTTGATCAAGAAAACCCTGACCACCGTCGCCCTGCTCGCGTCCTTGCTGGGGGCTTCGGCGGCGTTTGCCCATGCTCACCTGAAAAGCGCCACACCCGCCGCCGACAGCACCGTCGCCACGCCCGCTGATCTGCGCCTGACCTTCAGTGAAGGCGTCGAGGCCACCTTCACCAAGGTGTCCCTGAGCAAGGACGGCACCGAAATCGCCATCAAGGGCCTGGAAACCCCGGACGCCGACAAGAAAACCCTGGTAGTGACGCCTGCCGCCCCACTGGCTGCTGGTAACTACAAAGTGGTGTGGAACGCCGTCTCGGTCGATACCCACAAGAGCAATGGCGAATACAGCTTCAAGGTCGGCCAATAACCCATGGCAACCCTGCTGGTGCTGTGCCGCTTTGCGCATTTCATCGTCGTGTTGCTGATGTTCGGGGCCTGTGCATTCAGGCCCTGGCTGCTGGGCGCTGAACCGCAGCCGGTGCTGGATCGGCAACTCGAGCGTATCACCCGCAGCCTCGCTGGGTTGGGCCTGTTCTCCGGCGTCGCCTGGCTGCTGTTGATCACCGCCAGTATGGCGGGCAGCTGGGACGCGGCGTTGCAACCGGCCACCCTCCAGCTGGTGCTGGGCAAAACCTTTTTTGGCCAGGTGTGGGCCTGGCATTTGCTGCTGAACCTGTTGCTGGTGATTGTGCTGATCAAACCCTGGCCGCTATTGCGCCTGCCGTTGACCGCATCGCTGCTGGCGACCCTCGCTCCTGTGGGCCATGGCGCCATGCTGGATGGGCTCAGCGGGCAATTGCTGATCCTTAATCAGGTGGGGCATCTGGTCTGCGTGGGCGCGTGGCTTGGGGGGTTGCTGTTGCTGGTGCTGATCCTCAAACAGCCGCAGCCATTCACGCTGGAACCGATCCTCAGGCGTTTCAGCGGCGTGGGTTATGCCCTGGTCGTCGGTTTGCTGGTGACCGGATTGATCAATGTGCGCGTGTTGACCGGGCAGCTGTGGCCGACGCCGCTGTTCAGCGGGTTTGCACTGATTCTGTTGATCAAGGTGATGTTGGTGTTCGGTATGCTGGCCCTGGCGGTGCTGAATCGATTGCGTATTGAGCATTGCGAACAGCGGCTGGGCGCTTTGAAAACCAGCGTGATGCTTGAATGGTTACTAGGTGTTTCAGCGGTGGCGGCCGTTTCCTTGCTAGGGACCTTGCCGCCAATGGTCATAGCCGGCTAAATCCACTGCACCTCAAGTGGAACGCTCCCACATTATTTGACCCTGGCCACACGCCATCACCGTGGCGCAGATCATCGTACAACTTCTGCTTGACACATCCCGAAATCCCCGCAAATATCCCGTCTAATGTTGTACGACAACGTATGACAAACAATAAAAACAACAATCGAAGGGAGCTTCACCGTGAGTCAATTCGCCCGCAATTCCTCCGCGCGTATCGGCCTTCTCGGCCTCAGCAGCCTGGCGTTCACCCTGCCCCTCAATGCCCAGGCCGAAGGTTTCATCGACGATGCCAAAGCCACGCTCAACCTGCGCAACGCCTATTTCAACCGCAACTTCACCAACCCGACCAACCCGCAGGGCAAGGCCGAAGAGTGGACGCAGAGCTTCATTCTCGATGCCAAATCCGGCTTTACCCAAGGCACGGTCGGCTTCGGGATTGACGTGCTCGGCCTGTACTCGCAAAAGCTCGATGGCGGCAAAGGCACCGGCGGTACCCAGTTGCTGCCGATCCACGATGACGGCCGCCCCGCCGATAATTTTGGGCGTCTGGGCGTGGCGCTGAAAACCAGGCTGTCGAAGACGGAATTGAAGGTGGGCGAATGGATGCCCGTGCTGCCAATCCTGCGCTCCGATGATGGTCGCTCCCTGCCCCAGACGTTTCGCGGCGGCCAGGTGACCTCCAACGAAATTGCCGGCCTGACCCTCTACGGCGGCCAGTTCCGCGGCAACAGCCCGCGAAACGACGCGAGCATGGAAGACATGTTCATGAACGGCAGAGCCGCGTTTACCTCGGACCGTTTCAACTTCGGCGGTGGCGAGTACACGTTCAACGACAAACGCACCCAGGTCGGCGTGTGGTACGCCGAACTCAGCGATATCTACCAGCAACACTATTTCAACCTGACCCACAGCCAACCCGTGGGCGACTGGACCCTGGGCGCCAACCTTGGCTTTTTCAATGGCAAGGAAGACGGCAGCGCCCTGGCTGGCGACCTCGACAACAAGACCGCCTTCGCCCTGCTCTCGGCCAAATACAACGGCAACACCTTCTATGTGGGCCTGCAGAAACTCACTGGCGACAGCGCGTGGATGCGGATCAACGGCACCAGCGGCGGCGCCCTGGCCAACGACAGTTACAACGCCAGCTACGACAACGCAAAGGAAAAATCCTGGCAGGTGCGCCATGACTTCAACTTCGTGGTGCTCGGCCTTCCGGGGCTGACCCTGATGAACCGCTATATCAGCGGCAGTAACGTGCACACCGGGGTGATCACCGATGGCAAGGAATGGGGTCGGGAATCGGAGCTGGCGTACACGGTGCAGAGCGGCGCGCTGAAGAACCTCAACGTCAAATGGCGCAACTCGACCATGCGTCGGGATTTCAGCAATAACGAATTTGATGAGAACCGGATTTTTGTCAGCTATCCGATTTCACTCCTGTAATTCGCACATTTACGTAGCCGCTGGCGCTCGGCAGCGGCTACACAAGAGTGACTTCGACCAATGGCGCGTTGACAACCTGGGGAATCCCTAACGATACTTCTGAAAAGTCATACGACAACCTACAACAATAATGGAACCCTCATGACCACCACCACATCTACGCCCGTTCCATTCAACCGCCTGCTGCTCACCGGCGCCGCGGGCGGCCTGGGCAAAGTCCTGCGTGAACGCCTGCGCCCTTACGCCCAGGTACTGCGTCTGTCGGACATCGCCAACATGGCCCCGGCTGCCGACGCGTGCGAAGAAGTGCAAACGTGCGACCTCTGCGACAAACAAGCCGTGCACCATTTAGTGGAAGGCGTCGACGCGATCCTGCACTTCGGCGGCGTATCGGTTGAGCGCTCGTTCGAAGAAGTGCTCGGCGCGAATATCTGCGGTACTTTCCATCTCTACGAAGCCGCGCGCCGCCATGGCGTCAAGCGTGTGATTTTCGCCAGCTCCAACCACGTGATCGGCTTCTACAAGCAGGGCGAAAAACTCGACGCCCACTCCCCTCGCCGTCCAGACAGCTACTACGGATTGTCCAAGTCCTACGGCGAAGACATGGCCAGTTTCTACTTCGATCGCTACGGCATCGAGACCGTCAGCATCCGCATCGGCTCCTCGTTCCCGGAACCGCAGAACCGCCGGATGATGCACACCTGGCTGAGCTTCGACGACCTGACCCAACTCCTCGAACGCGCGCTGTACACACCCAACGTCGGCCACACCGTGGTCTACGGCATGTCGGATAACCTCGACACCTGGTGGGACAACCGCTACGCCGCGCACCTGGGCTTCGTCCCCAAAGACAGCTCCGAAGTGTTCCGCGCCCAGGTCGAAACCCAGCCACCGGTCGCCGCCGACGACCCGGCCAAGGTCTACCAGGGTGGCGCATTCTGCGCTGCTGGGCCGTTCGGTGACTGAGCGCACACCACCCCAAGGGAATGAGTTGCCATGACCGCTGAACTGATTGTCGATGCGCGCAATGCCGTGGGCGAATGCCCGGTGTGGGTGCCCGAGGAAAACGCCCTGTACTGGGTGGATATCCCCAACGGCGGCCTGCAACGCTGGAGCGCCGCCACTGGGCATATCGCTGCGTGGACAGCCCCGCAGATGCTCGCCTGCATCGCCCGCACGGATGCGGGCAACTGGGTTGCCGGGATGGCAACCGGCTTCTTCCAGCTCACCCCGCACAACGATGGCAGCCTCGACACCACGCCACTGGCGAGTGTCGAGCACCCACGCGCGGACATGCGTCTGAACGATGGCCGCTGTGATCGCCAGGGTCGTTTCTGGGCCGGCAGCATGGTGCTGAACATGGGTTTGAATGCGGCCGAGGGCGTCCTCTACCGCTACGCGTCAGGCCTGGCGCCCCACGCTCAGCTGGACGGTTTCATCACCCTGAACGGCCTGGCCTTCAGCCCCGACGGCCGCACGATGTACGCCTCGGACTCTCACCCGCTGGTGCAGCAGATCTGGGCGTTCGATTACGACATCGACAGCGGCACCCCATCCAATCGCCGCGTGTTCGTGGATATGCACAACCACCTCGGCCGACCCGACGGCGCGGCGGTGGACGCCGACGGCTGCTACTGGATTTGCGCCAATGACGCCGGGCTCATCCACCGCTTCACCCCCGAGGGTCGCCTCGACCGTTCCCTCACCGTACCGGTGAAAAAACCCACCATGTGCGCCTTTGGCGGCAGCCGCCTGGACACCCTGTTCGTCACCTCGATCCGTGATGACCCGAGTGAGCAGTCGCTGTCCGGCGGCGTGTTTGCCCTCAACCCCGGCATCACCGGTTTGCCGGAGCCTACGTTCACCCTTTAGCTGCATCGCTATGCCTTGAATACAACAATAACAAGACAGGAATGAACCCCATGGACTTCAAACGCACCTTGCTCGCCGCTGCATTCTTTACCCTCAGCAGCGCCGCTAACGCGCTGGAAATCAAATTCGCCGACATCCACCCCGCCGGCTACCCCACCGTCGTTGCAGAAGAGAACATGGGCAAGGCCCTGACCAAAGAAAGCAACGGCGAACTGACCTTCAAGTATTTCCCTGGCGGGGTCCTCGGCTCCGAGAAAGAAGTGGTCGAGCAGGCTCAGGTCGGCGCCATCCAGATGACCCGCGTCAGCCTCGGCATCGTCGGCCCGGTGGTGCCGGACGTGAACGTGTTCAACCTGCCGTTCGTGTTCCGCGACCAGGCGCATATGCGCAAGGTCATCGACGGTGAAATCGGCGATGAAATCCTCGCCAAGATCACCGACTCCGAGTTCGGCCTGGTGGCCCTGGCCTGGATGGACGGCGGCACGCGCAACCTCTACACGAAAAAGCCGGTGCGCAAGATCGAAGACCTCAAGGGCATGAAGATTCGCGTGCAAGGCAACCCGCTGTTCATCGACGCCTTCAATGCCATGGGCGCCAACGGCATTGCCATGGACACCGGCGAAATCTTCAGCGCCCTGCAGACCGGCGTTATCGACGGCGCAGAAAACAACCCGCCCACGATGCTGGAACACAACCACTTCCAGAACGCCAAGTTCTACACCCTCACCGAGCACCTGATCCTGCCTGAACCCATCGTGATGTCGAAAATCACCTGGAACAAACTCACCCCTGCGCAACAGGACATGGTCAAGAAAGCCGCCAAGGCCGCCCAGGCTGACGAGCGCGTGCTGTGGGACGCCAAGTCCGCCAGCAGCGAAGCCAAGCTCAAGGCCGCCGGCGTCGAGTTCATCACCGTCGACAAAAAACCCTTCTATGACGCCACCGCAGCGGTGCGTGCGAAGTACGGCGCGCCTTACGCCGACATCATCACGCGTATCGACGCCGTTCAATAACGCCCCTCCCCTAAGCAAGGCCTGGCGCGGTCCACACTGACGCGCCCGGTTACGGTGAACGCCATGAAGAATTTACTGCTGCGCATCAACGACCGCATCTACATGACCTGCATCTGGGTCGCCGGCCTTTCGGTTCTCGGCGTCGCACTGATTATTCCCTGGGGCATCTTCGCCCGCTATATCCTCGGCACCGGCGCAAGCTGGCCGGAGCCTACCGCCATCCTGCTGATGCTGGTCTTCACCTTTATCGGCGCCGCCGCGAGTTACCGCGCCGGGGCGCATATGTCGGTGGCCATGGTTACTGACCGCTTGCCGGCGCAACAACGCCGCCTCGTCAGCATTTTTTCCCAATTGCTGATGGCGACGGTCTGCCTGTTCATGACGATCTGGGGCACCAAGCTGTGCATGTCCACGTGGAACCAGTTCATGAGCGCCATCCCTACTCTGCGCGTGGGCATTACCTACATGCCGATCCCGATTGGCGGGCTGCTGACGCTGATTTTTGTCGTGGAAAAACTCCTGCTCGGTGACCAGAGCAACCGTCGGGTCGTGCGCTTCGACCTGGTTGAAGAAAGCGAAGGGGCCGCCTGATATGGACGCATTGATTCTGTTGGGCAGTTTTGTCGCCTTGATCCTGATCGGCATGCCGGTGGCCTACGCGCTCGGGCTGTCGGCGCTGATCGGCGCGTGGTGGATCGACATCCCGTTCCAGGCCCTGATGATTCAGGTGGCCGGCGGGGTGAACAAGTTTTCGCTGATGGCGATTCCGTTCTTTGTGCTGGCCGGGGCGATCATGGCCGAGGGCGGCATGTCGCGGCGGCTGGTGGCGTTTGCCGGGGTGCTGGTGGGCTTTGTGCGCGGCGGCCTGTCCTTGGTGAACATCATGGCTTCAACGTTTTTTGGGGCAATTTCCGGCTCGTCGGTGGCGGACACCGCCTCGGTCGGCTCGGTGCTGATCCCGGAAATGGAACGCCGTGGTTACCCCCGCGAATTCGCCACGGCGGTGACCGTCAGCGGTTCGGTGCAGGCCCTGCTGACCCCGCCTAGCCATAACTCGGTGCTCTACTCCCTCGCAGCCGGCGGCACCGTCTCCATCGCCTCGCTGTTCATGGCCGGCGTGGTCCCCGGCCTGTTGATGAGCGCGTGCTTGATGGCGCTGTGCCTGATCTTCGCGAAAAAGCGCAATTACCCGAAGGGCGAAGTCATCCCCTTGAAACAGGCGCTGAAGATCGCCGCCGACGCGCTGTGGGGCCTGATGGCAATGGTGATCATCCTCGGCGGCATCCTCTCGGGGGTTTTCACCGCCACCGAATCCGCCGCGATAGCCGTGCTGTGGGCGTTCTTCGTGACCATGTTCATTTACCGCGACTACAAATGGAACGAGCTGCCCAAGCTGATGCACCGCACGGTGCGCACCATTTCCATCGTGATGATCCTGATCGCCTTCGCCGCCAGCTTCGGCTACATCATGACCCTGATGCAGATCCCGGCGAAGATCACCACGATGTTCCTGACCCTGTCGGACAACCGCTACGTCATCCTGATGTGCATCAACGCCATGTTGCTGTTGCTCGGCACAGTGATGGACATGGCGCCGCTGATCTTGATCCTTACGCCGATTCTGCTGCCGGTGGTGCTGGGTATTGGCGTCGACCCGGTGCACTTCGGCATGATCATGCTGGTGAACCTCGGCATTGGTTTGATCACCCCGCCCGTGGGCGCGGTGCTGTTCGTGGGCGCGGCGGTGGGCAAGACCACCATCGAGAAGACCGCTAAGGCGCTGCTGCCGTTTTATGCCGTGCTGTTCCTGATCCTGATCGCCGTGACCTACATCCCGGCGCTGTCGCTGTGGCTGCCAAGCGTGGTGCTGTAAACCTTTATCAAAAACACAACAGATTCAAATGTGGGAGCGGGCTTGCCTGCTCCCACACTGAACCTCTGCGTTGGGCCTATTTCATACGGCGAGACACCATGTCGTCACACCTCATCGAACTCAGCGATCAACTCACCCACCTCACCCTCGCGCCGGCCACCGGCGCCAGCATCGTCAATTGGACGGTACGAGCAACCGGGCAGCCTTTGCTGCGCCATAGTGACCAACAAGCGCTGAACACCGGTTTGCCGGGCAAACTGGGCTGCTATCCCTTGGCCCCCTGGTCCAACCGAATTTCCCGAGGCGGTTTCGACAACCCCGACGGCTGGCTGGCCCTGGCGCCCAATAGCCTCACGGACCCCTTGCCGATTCATGGTTCCGCCTGGCAGCAGGCGTGGCGGGTGGTGAGCCAGTCAGCGAGTGAAGTGGTACTGGCCGTGGAGTGCGACACGCCGTTCGCCTATCGCGCCGAGCAGCGCTTTCGATTGAGCAAGGGTGAGCTGAGTATTACGCTGAGCGTGACCCATCTGGCAGAAACACCCGCGTGGCATGGCCTGGGATTGCATCCCTACTTGCCACGTCGGCCGGGCACACGCTTACAGGCCGAGGCGTCACAGGTGTGGATGAGTGATGCGTCCAAGTTGCCTACGCTCTTGGCGCCCGTGCCGGATGCCTGGGACTTCCGGGAACTGAAAACCCTACCCGAAGGCCTGGTGGACAACGGCTTTTGCCAGTGGGATGGGCATTGCCTGATCGAGCAACCAGAGCTGGGCTATACGCTGGAATGCCAGGCCAGCGACGCCGATTACTTCCTGCTGTACTGCCCGCCGGGGCTGGGGTTCTTTTGCATCGAGCCGGTGAGCCATCCGGTGAACGCCCATCATTTGCCGGGCAGGCCTGGGCTGAGACTGCTGGAACAGAGCCAGTCGATCCACCTCAATTTCAGCATGAAATACAGCCCAAATGTGTGAGGGGACTTGCTTGCGAATGCGCTGGATCAGTCACAAACACGTCGCCTGACACCCTGCTTCGCGAGCAAGCCCGCTCCTACAGTCGGATCTCATGCGTGCTGAAGACCACATTCCAAATGTCAGATCCAACCAAGCCAACTCCAGTAAGTCGCCGCAAACACCAGCATCAACAGATAGCCAATCAGCGTCACCAGAAGCCCCACCTTGGCAAACTGCCGCGCCGTAAACGTCCCAGTCCCCATGCACACCATGTTCTGCGGCGCATTGATCGGCAGGATAAACCCATAGCTCATCACAAACCCCAACAGCATGGTCATGCCCAACCGGCTGAAATCCCCCGGCAAGGTCTGCAGCACCGCGATCAGGATCGGCAGCAACGCCGAGGTCAATGCCGTGGCGCTGGCGAACCCCAGGTGAATCAGGATCAGGAATGCGCCAAGAATCGCAAACATCCCCAACGGCCCAACTTGATCCAACCCCGTGTGGGCCACAACAGCAGAACCCAGCCATTGCCCGGCCTGGGTGGTCAGCAGCGCAGTGCCGAGGCTGATGCCAACCCCGAACACAATCACCGTGCCCCACGGAATGCGTGACTGCACATCCTTCCAGGTCATCACACCGATGCCCGGCATTAGCAGAAACACCAGCCCGGCATAGGTCGTGGAGGCGGTGTCGAAACTGTGCAGGCGGCCTTCCGTGGCCCAGGCCAGCAGCAGCAATACCGAAACGCTCAACAGGCGCTTCTGCGGCCCGGTCATGGGCCCGATCTCCACCAGCGACTGCGCCACCGCCTCTTTACCGCCCGGGATGCTGTCGGTTTCCGGCGGCAGCAATTTGAGCACCAGGAACAGCAACACCGCCGACATGATCAACGCCCACGGCGCGCCGGCGATCAGCCAGTCGATCCATGACACGCGCTGACCCAGCATCTTGTCCATGAAGCCAACGGTCAGCAGGTTCTGCGCGGCGGCGGTCTGGATGCCGACGTTCCAGATGCTAGTGCCCTGGGCGACGACGATCATGATGCCGGCGGCGATATTCGAGCGTTTGTCGACACCAAAGGCCGCGATCACGCCCATCATGATCGGCACTACGCAGGCACTGCGCGCCGTGGCACTGGGCACCACGAGGCTGAGCAGGATGGTCACCGCAATCGCCCCCAGCAGGATGCGCCGGGTGCTGGTGCCGACCCGACTCAAGGTCACCAGGGCGATACGCCGATCCAGGCCGGTGTGGGTCATGGCGGCGGCGATAAACAGCGCGCCGGCCACCAGCGCCAACGCCGGGTTGGAGAACCCGGTAAGGGCCATGCTGATCGCCGGGCTGGTGCCGATCAAGTGCGTCGGGTCTTGCAGCGACGGCGCGGTCCCCAGCAAAAACGCTATCAGCGAAGTGATCATGATCGCGCTGGCTTCATAGGACACCGCTTCGGTGATCCACACCACCACGGCAAACGCAAGGATCGCCAGCATGCGGTGCCCGGCCACGGGCAAGTCGGCGGGCAGTGGCAACAGCAGCACGCCGGTCATTACCAGCACCGCGACAACCAGGCCCAGGGGTAATTTAAAGGATGCCGCGCTCATCGGGTGCTCCAAGGCTCTAAATCAAGGCTTGAGCATGGGGCAAAACCACCTGCGGCGTGTTGACCTAGGCCAATAACTGACTCAACACCGCGCGTAACTTGCCGGGCTTGACCGGTTTGTTCAACAGCGGTGCTTCGAGGCGACGCAAGGCACGTCGGCATTGGTCAGTGCGGTCAGCCGTGATGATCACCGCAGGAATGTTCTGCTCGAAATGCTCGCGCAGGTGCTTGACCACCGCACAGCCCACCACCCCATGGTCCAAGTGATAGTCCGCCAGGATCAGCTCCGGCGCCCTGCCCTGCAAAGCCAGCAACGCACCCGCCTGGTCGGTGGCGGTGACCACTTCGCAGCCCCACTGCCCGAGCAGCGCGCGCATGCTTTCGAGGATGCTCACTTCGTTATCGATCACCAGCAAACGCCGCCCAGGCAGCGGGTTGCCCGTGCTCGGTTGCACCGGCAACTGGCTGATCGGCAGGGGCATTTCGTCACTCAACGGCACCTCGATGCTGAACATCGAACCCCGCCCCGGCCAGGAACGCACGGCAATCGGATACCCCAGAATCTCGGCGATACGCTCGACAATCGCCAACCCCAGCCCTACGCCCTTGCGGTCCGAGGCGCGGCCGACGTCGAGCTGGTTGAACTCGAGGAAGATCGCCTGCAGCCGGTCGGCCGCAATCCCGCGACCGGTGTCCCACACTTCCAGGCGCAGGCGACCCCCTCGGCGTCGAGCACCGAGCAAGATGCAACCTTCGTCGGTATAACGACAGGCATTGCTGAGGAAATTACGCAGAATCCGCGTCAGCAACCGCAGGTCGGTATTGATCGCATAACAGCCGGTGCGCACCCGCAGGTTCAACCCGGCCGCCAGGGCCACCGATTGGAACTCCGAGACCAGCGGCGCGAACAGCTCATCCAGCCGATACAACGCCACGTCCGGCTTGACGGCCGCCTGGTCCAGCCGCGAGATATCGAGCAAATCGGTGAGCAAATCCTCGGCGCCTTCCAGCGCTTGGTGCGTGCGCTCCACCAGCACCTGCTCGACGCTGGGCAACTGTCGCTCGCGCAAGGTGGCGATCAGCAATCGCGCGGCATTCAAAGGCTGCAGCAAGTCATGGCTGGCGGCGGCGAGGTATTTGTCCTTGCTGCGGTTGGCGGCCTGGGCGGCGTCACGGGCATCGCGCAGGTCCTGTTCGATCTGTTCGCGCTGGGCGATCTGCTGTTGCAGGTTGAGGTTGGCTTCGAGCAGTTCATCGGTGCGCGCGGCGACGCGCTGTTCCAGCTCATCGTTGAGGCGGATATAGCGGTTGCGCTCGGCCTCAAGCTCGTCCAGTCGCGCGGCGAGTTCCGGGTAATGGCTCTTGCGCGCGGAGTGATTGCCCAGCCCCAGCAACCCGGCGAGGGCGAGTTGCTGGTCCTCAGAGCGCTTCGCCATAGACAACCTCGACGTCGCGCTGGCTCGACTCCCTGGGATTTGTGAGGATGCACGGGTCATGCATCGCATGCTGGGACAGGAAGGGAATATCCGCCACGCGCACGCCATGCAGGCCGAGGGTTTCATGGAAGCCAATCGCATGCTTCAGTGCGATCAGATGCTCCACCAGCCGCCCGCAGATCTGCCGATGATTGAGGCCGCGGCAGTCGATGCCGAACGTCTCGGCAATCACCTGGAAACGCTCCGGCGCCGAGTTGTAGTTGAACGCCACCACATGCTCCACCAGCACCGCGTTGCACAACCCATGGGGCAAGTCGAGGAAGCCGCCAAGGCTGTGGGACATGGCATGCACCGCGCCAAGGATCGCATTGGAAAACGCCAGCCCGGCCTGCATGCTGCCGAGCATGATTTTCTCGCGCAGGGCAATGTCGCCGGGATTGGCGATCATCTGCACCAGATTGCCGTTGATCAGGCGCATCGCCTCCAGCGCATGCGGGTCGGTCAGCGGACCATGGCCGGTGGAGACGAATGCTTCGATGGCATGCACCAGTGCGTCAATACCGGTACAGGCGGACAGGAACGGGTCCATGCTGGCGGTGGTTTCCGGGTCGATCAGCGACACGTCCGGGACCACCGCCTTGCTGACGATGGAGAACTTCATGCGTTCCTGCTGGTTGGAGATGATTACGAACTGAGAGACATCCGCCGAGGTGCCGGCGGTGGTTGGGATGAGGATCAGCGGCGGGCTGGGCACACGAATGGTATCCACGCCCTCGAACTCAAGGATGCTGCGCCCGTGGGCCACCACAATGCCGATGGCCTTGGCGCAATCCATCGGGCTACCGCCGCCAATGGCCACGATCACATCACAGTGGTTTTCACGGTACACCTCGGCGCCGAGCATCACTTCTTCGACGCGGGGGTTGGGCGACACGGCGGTGTACAGGCAGTAGTCGACACCAATGGCTTGCAGGCTGGCTTCCACATCAGCCACCCAACCAGCGGCGAGCACCCCGGGGTCGCTGACCACCAGCACCTTGCGCGCGCCAAAGGTCTTGGCATAGTTGCCGACGTTGTGCCGGCAGCCGGCACCAAAGATGATTTCAGGCGAGACGAATTTGCGCAGAAGGCTCAGATTTGGGCTCATTGGAAAGCCTGTTTTTATTATTTTGGAAGAATGCGCTCCACACTAACCCATCCGGCTGCGATTGCAATCAGACCAAAGGGGCATGCTTGCGGCCAGCACCGGCCAGCGCTGGGCTGGCCGGGTGGAGGTCAACGGCTGGCGAAGTACATTGTCACTTCGAAGCCGATACGCAGGTCAGTAAAGGCAGGTTTGGTCCACATGGGGGGTCGTCCTCTTGTTGTACCGGGATGTTCCGGTGATTTCATTAATGCACGCAGATCAACGGGGGCGAATGCTACTTTCGAAGTAGCAGCCGCACTGCATTAGTCTCAGGTGTACATCAATCAAACGGTGGGAGCGCGTTGAATCAGAAGAAGCCCAGTGGATTGATGTCGTAGCTCACCAGCAAATTCTTGGTCTGCTGGTAATGATCCAACATCATCTTGTGGTTCTCACGCCCCACGCCCGACTTCTTGTACCCACCAAACGCCGCATGCGCCGGGTACAGGTGATAACAGTTGGTCCACACACGACCGGCTTTGATCGCTCGGCCCATGCGGTACGCGCGGTTGATGTCGCGGGTCCACAAACCGGCGCCCAGGCCGAACTCGCTGTCATTGGCTATCGCCAACGCTTCGGCCTCGTCCTTGAAGGTAGTCACACCGACTACCGGCCCGAAGATTTCTTCTTGGAACACGCGCATCTTGTTGTGCCCCTTGAGCAACGTCGGCTGGATGTAATAGCCACTGGACAGGTCGCCTTCCAAACGTTCGGCCGCGCCGCCAGCCAGCAGTACCGCACCCTCTTCCTGAGCGATCTTCAGGTAGGAGAGGATCTTGTCGTATTGCTGCTCGGACGCCTGGGCGCCGACCATGGTTTCGGTGTCCAGCGGGTTGCCGCGCTTGATCTTGACGATCTTCTTCATCACCTCGGCCATGAATGCATCGTAGATCGACTCCTGCACCAGCGCCCGCGATGGGCAGGTGCACACTTCGCCCTGGTTGAAGAACGCCAGCACCAGGCCTTCAGCGGCTTTTTCGATAAATTGCGGCTCGGCCTGCATGATGTCTTCAAAGAAGATATTCGGCGACTTGCCGCCCAGCTCTACGGTGGACGGAATAATGTTCTCGGCCGCCGCGTGCATGATGTGCGCGCCCACCGGGGTGGAGCCGGTGAAGGCGATCTTGGCGATGCGCTTGCTGGTGGCCAACGCCTCCCCCGCTTCGCGGCCAAAGCCTTGCACGATGTTGAGCACGCCCGGCGGCAGCAGGTCATTGATCAGCTCGGCAAATACCATGATCGACAGCGGCGTCTGCTCAGCCGGCTTAAGCACGATGCAGTTACCGGCGGCCAACGCCGGCGCAAGTTTCCACGCAGCCATCAGCAGCGGGAAGTTCCACGGGATGATCTGCCCGACCACACCCAGCGGCTCGTGGAAGTGATAGGCGGTGGTCAGTTCGTTGATCTCGGCGGCACCGCCTTCCTGAGCGCGGATGCAACCGGCGAAGTAGCGGAAATGGTCAGCAGCCAGCGGCACGTCGGCGTTGAGGGTTTCGCGCACGGCCTTGCCGTTGTCCCAGGTCTCGGCCACGGCCAGCACTTCGAGGTGCTGCTCGATGCGGTCGGCAATGTTCAGCAACACCCGCGAGCGGTCCTGGGCCGACGTCTTGCCCCAGGCATCAGCGGCGGCGTGGGCGGCGTCGAGGGCCTTGTCGATATCGGCGGCGCTGGAGCGCGGGAATTCAGCGATGACTTCGCCGGTGACCGGCGACGTGTTGGTGAAGTACTCGCCGTTGATCGGCGCGACAAACTCACCACCGATGTAATTGCCGTAGCGCGGCTTGAAGCTGACGATGGCGCCGGGCGTGCCAGGTTGTGCGTAGATCATGGTGAGGCCTCTGTCTGTTGTGGGTGTTGTCAGGGGTGCAGGCGTTGCATCTGCTCGCGTTCGTACTGCGGGTACAGGTGGGTCACGCTGCGGATCAGTTCGTAGCGGCTGAGGTTGATCGCCGCGAAACGTTCGGGGATCGGGCTGCGGATCAGCTCAGGCATATCGCGACCTTCTGCGGCGCCGTCGCGCAGGAGCTGGTCGAGCCAAGTGAGGTAGTCGCGCATCTGTTCGAAGGGTTTTGCATCCGCCGCGATTGGGCCGTGGCCGGGCACGATCAGCGTCCAGGGCAAGCCTTGCAGGGTGGCGATATCGGCCAGCCACAGTGCAAGGCCCGGTGAATTGGGCGTGGTGAGCGCGCGCTGGTAGAACACCAGGTCACCGGCAAACAGCACGCCGGTCTTGCGGTCGAATATCGCCAGGTCGGCACCGGTATGGCCGCGCAGGTGCAGCAGTTGCAGGTCGTGGCTGCCGAAGGTTTTTACGCCCGCTTGCAACACTTCACCCGGCAACACCACTTCAGTGCCGCGCATCCAGTCGCCGACCCTGCGGTACAGGTTCTCGGCCATGCTGTCGCCCTGCTCGTGCAGTAACTCGGCGGTGCCGGCCAGGGCGCCGATGGTCACCTCCTTGAACGCTTGGTTGCCGAGCGCATGGTCGGGGTGGTGGTGAGTCAGCAACACCTGGATCACCGGTTTATCAGTGACGCTGGCGATGGCCTGTCGCAGGGCTTCGCCGTAGCGCTTGGACGGCCCGGTGTCGATCAACACCACGCCGGGTTCGGTGACGATGAACCCGATATTGACGATGTTGCCGCCGTTGTCCTTGGCGAAGTTATCGGTGCTGCCTTCCAGCAGCCAGGTGTCATCGGCGATCAGGCGGGGTTTCAGGCCGTAATCCAGCTCGGCCAGCACCGGCTGGCTGAGCATGATCAGCCAGAGCAGAATCCAGCGCCGGGTCATGGGATGAGCGCCTCGAATTGACTGCCGCTGGTGTCGCGCAAAGTCAAACGCGTGGGCTCGGCGCCTTCGATATCGAAGGCCAGGTTGGGGTTTTCGCTGACGGCGGGGAACAATTCCAGGCGTGCCAACAGCTCACCGTTGGCACCGTGAAGTTCGGCATTGTTAACGAAAAACTCGGGAATACCACTGACCATGCCGTTATCCATCGGATGGGCAACTTGCAGCTTCACCCGGCTGAATTCGGCGCGCGGGTAGCGCCCGCCGAGCACTTCGCCGAGGTGGTCTTCCCAGCCCGCTTGCGTGCGCACCACGCTGGGCGCCGTGCAACCGCCGCCGGCGGCATCGATCAGTGTCGAACCGAGATGCCACATCCCGTCCCGGGTCAACACCGCCGCGCGCAACGGCGTGGCCTGTTCGATGCGAATCCGGATCGACAGCCACGGCAGCACGCGCTCTACCGGCTGGAAGTCGACAATCTGTGGCAGCGGGTTGAGTTCGGCCCAGGCAAGGATCTTCACCACCTCGCCCTTGAACGCACGGGCATCAATCTCCAGCGGCACCTGCCGCGCGTCCTCGGCGAACGGCGGCGCCAAGAGCTTCACGCGCTCGTCGAATACGAACGGCGCATTGTCGAGGAAACGTTGGTGGTAGTAGGCCCACATCACCGAGGGCACCGGGTCGACGGGCGCGCCCCAGGCCAGCACCGGCAAACAGCAGACCCACCACCCGCGCAGGCGCATGGCTTACTCCTCGACGTGCACGCTGTCGAGGTAAGTGCGCACCGCCCACAGGGCTTCCTGGCTCAGGTAGTCAGCCATCTTCGGCATGTACACCCGGCCATCGCGCACGGCGCCGTGGCGGACCCGCTCGACAAACCACTCATCCCCGGGGTCGCCGGCATCCAGCATGCGCAGGTCGGGGGCGATCCCGCCGGACTTGGCTTCCAGGCCATGGCACGCCGCGCAGTTCTGGTTGTACGCCGAGGCACCGATTTCGACGGCCTTGTCATGCTCTGGGGAGGTGCGATACGGGTTGGTCGCGGCCCAGCCATCGGCGTCCAGCGGCACGCCGGCATCCTTGATCGGGGTGAGGCCTTTGGTTTCCACGGCAGTTGGGGTCACGTTGCCGTGGGCCCAGGCGGAACCGGCACCTATCGCAGCGGTAAGGAGGCAGGCGGTCAGCAAGGCGTTGCGTTTTGTTTTCATTATTTTGTCCCCTGAGGAGTGCACGCAAAACCTCTTGGCAGAGGCTATGGCAACCATCTTAGGAAGCGCCCGGCGGCACCCGTATGCTGCTTTGGTGGGCGGGTTCTCATCCGTTGGTAGCAGGCCTTGTGGGGCACTGCTAAATCAGAGGTGGTTCGGGAAATTGTCCCGGCAACACCGGGACTTTTTCCGTATTCGCCAACCCGTCCAGGCAGCAACCTGTGCAGGCCAAAACCTCCACTGGGAACTGCAACCATGACAATAAGATCGCTACCCGCCCGCTCACCCCTAAGCCTTGCCGTGCAAGCCTTTCTGCTGGTGGGCAGCCTGTCCCTCAGTGCTGCAAGCTCTGCTGCCGCCGAACCTGCGAAGCCCACCCACAACGTCACCTGGGAAGACATCGCCAACGACCACCTGACGACCAAGGACGTGCTGCAATACGGCATGGGCACCAACGCCCAACGCTGGAGCCCCCTGGCCCAGGTCAACGACAAGAACGTGTTCAAGCTCACCCCGGCCTGGTCCTACTCGTTCGGCGACGAGAAGCAACGCGGCCAGGAATCCCAGGCCATCGTCAATGACGGCGTGGTCTACGTCACCGGCTCGTATTCCCGTGTGTTCGCCCTTGATGCAAAGACCGGCAAGCGCCTGTGGACCTACAACCACCGCCTGCCCGACAACATTCGCCCGTGCTGTGACGTGGTCAACCGTGGCGCGGCGATCTTTGGCGACAAGATCTACTTCGGCACCCTCGACGCGCGCCTGATCGCCCTCGACAAAAACACCGGCAAAGTGGTGTGGAACAAAAAATTCGGTGACCACGCCGCCGGCTACACCATGACCGGCGCCCCGGTGCTGGTCAAAGACAAGGTCAGCGGCAAGGTGCTGCTGATCCACGGCAGCTCCGGCGATGAATTCGGCGTGGTCGGCCAGCTGTTTGCGCGCGATCCGGACACCGGCGAAGAGGTCTGGATGCGTCCGTTCGTGGAAGGCCATATGGGCCGCCTGAACGGCAAGGACAGCACACCGACCGGCGACGTCAAGGCGCCTTCGTGGCCAGATGACCCAACCACCGAAACCGGCAAAGTCGAGGCCTGGAGCCACGGCGGCGGCGCGCCTTGGCAGAGCGCGAGCTTCGATGCCGAGACCAACACCATCATCGTCGGTGCCGGCAACCCTGGCCCATGGAACACCTGGGCGCGCACGTCCAAAGACGGCAACCCCCACGACTTCGACAGCCTCTACACCTCGGGCCAGGTCGGCGTCGACCCAAGCACCGGCGAAGTGAAGTGGTTCTACCAGCACACGCCGAACGATGCCTGGGACTTCTCCGGCAACAACGAACTGGTGCTGTTCGACTACAAGGACAAGGACGGCAAGGTCATCAAGGCCACCGGCCACGCTGACCGCAACGGTTTCTTCTATGTGGTGGACCGCAACAACGGCAAGCTGCAGAACGCCTTCCCGTTCGTCGACAACATCACCTGGGCCAGCCACATCGACCTGAAGACCGGCCGCCCCGTGGAGAACGAAGGCCAGCGTCCGGCCAAGCCATTGCCCGGTGAAACCAAGGGCAAGCCAGTGGAAGTCTCGCCGCCGTTCCTCGGTGGCAAAAACTGGAATCCCATGGCCTACAGCCAGGACACCGGCCTGTTCTACATCCCGGGCAATCAGTGGAAAGAGGAATACTGGACCGAAGAGGTCAACTACAAGAAAGGCTCGGCTTACCTTGGGATGGGCTTTCGCATCAAGCGTATGTATGACGACCACGTTGGCACTCTGCGTGCGATGAACCCGACCACCGGCAAGGTGGTGTGGGAACACAAGGAAGCCATGCCGCTGTGGGCCGGCGTGCTGGCGACCAACGGCAACCTGGTGTTCACCGGGACCGGCGACGGTTTCTTCAAGGCTTTCGACGCGAAAACCGGCAAGGAACTGTGGAAGTTTCAGACCGGCAGCGGCATCGTCTCGCCGCCAATCACCTGGGAACAGGATGGCGAGCAGTACGTCGGCGTGACAGTCGGCTATGGCGGCGCGGTGCCGCTGTGGGGCGGCGACATGGCAGAGTTGACCAAGCCGGTGGCACAGGGTGGTTCATTCTGGGTGTTCAAGATCCCGAGTTGGGATAACAAAACCGCGCAAAAATAAGCTTGTAAATGCGGGGCCACCTTGCAGTCAGCGGGCTTGCCCCGCGCTGGGCGGCGAAGCGGCCCCAAACCCCGGCGTCTCGGTCTCTCTGAAACACGGCGCCGTCCCTGTTGGGGCGGCTTCGCCGCCCAGCGCGGGGCAAGCCCGCTCACTACAAGGTATCGTGATGAACTACCTGCCTTTATTACTGCTGCTGTCACTTCCCTTGGCTCACGCCACCGACGACGGCGACGACGCCCCCCTGATCATCAACGGCTGCACCATCGCCGAGCACAGCCAGTGCCCCGGCGCCAACCTCAAGAGCGCCAACCTGCGCAACCAAAACCTGAGCAAAATGAACCTGGCCGGTGCCGACTTGCGCGATGCGGATCTGCGCCACGCCAACCTGGACCTCGCCAACCTGGAGAAAGCCCAACTGCAAGGCGCCAACCTGACCCGCACCAGCCTGCAGCAAGCCAATCTGCGCCTGGCCGACTTTACCGGTGCCACGTTGATGGCGGTGCAAGGCTGGGGGATGTTTGCCCAAGGCGCGCAATTCGAAAACGCCAACCTCAGCGCGGCCTACCTGCAATTTGCACGGTTGTCAGGGGCGAAGATGCACAAGGCCAACCTGCGTGCGGCTGACTTGGAAATGACGTGGTTGAGCAAGGCCGACCTGCAAGGGGCGGACCTCAGTGATGCCAATCTGCAAGAAGCCAAGTTTGGTGAAAGCAACCTGGAGAAAGCCACGCTCACGGGGAGTCGTCAGCATTATGCGAACTTTCAGGATGCGAATATGGAAGGTTGCAAAGATTGCCCCACTACGTGGGATCGCTGAGACAACGCAATCCAAATGTGTGGGCTTGCTCGCGAATGCGGTGGATCAGTTGACTGACACACTGCATTCGCGAGCAAGCCCGCTCCCACAGGGGATTTGCGTCGCCACTGTCATCCCGCCACCCGCACCACCCCCATATCAATCCCCAAATGCACCAACTCGGCATGGGAACTCACCTGCAACTTGCTCTTGAGCAAGGTCAGGTAATTGGACACGGTCTTGCTGCTGATACTCAGCTGGGCCGCAATCGAGCGGGCCGGGGTGCCTCTGGCGAGCATCAGGAAAATCTCCAGTTCGCGCTGCGTCATGCTCTGCAAACGGCGGTCTGTGGGGTGATAGGCCAGCTGGGTCGCCAGGTCCTGTTCGATATAGGTGTGACCGTCGAGGATGCGCTCCACCGCGTCCAGCATCACCGCAGGCGACGCGCTTTTGGTCAGGTAGCCCGATGCACCCGCCTCCAGAGCCTGGCGCACCAGGGGCAACTCGGCGTGCTGGCTGAAAAACAGCACGCGCAACTGCGGCAAGCGCTGGCGCAGGCGGCGGGTGGTTTCCAGGCCGCTGATACCCGGCAGGCCGAAGCCGATGATCACAAGGTTGGGCACCGCCTCATGCACGCGCGCCAGGGCTTCTTCGCCACTGGCCGCTTCACGCACCACCACACCCGGCAGGCCGCTGCGCAACAGCCCGGCATAGCCCAGGCGCACCACGGCGTGATCATCGACCAACAGGATATTCATAATGCCTCCAATGGCAGCGGCTCTCGTCCCATGCTAGAACCCCGCGCCGCGCCGCGACCTACTACTTTGGTACTGGTTTTGCTGTCTATCGTCGCATTCCCAAGGCAGCGGGACTGGCGTGTAATAGGTGCATAACGATAACGACTGGACCCGCCATGCTGCCCGTTCGACTGCCCCTAGCGGCCCTGTTGTGCCTGTTCATCACGCATGTACACGCCGACCCACCCCTGTTTTCCGCCGACGGCTACCGCATCAGCGTGTACCGCAGCCCTACGCCCGATCAACTGCCAGGGGCGACCATCGTCGACACCCCGGCCCTGCGAGCCCTGCTCAACCAGACGCCCGCGCCGGTCCTGATCGACGTGTACCGGCGCCAGTGGCTGCAAGGCCGTTTCATCGAAGACCAGCCTCACGCCAATCTGCCAGGAAGCCACTGGCTGGCCAACACCGGCGACGGTGACCTCTCACCTGAATGGCAAGGCTATCTCGTGCGACATCTGTACACGTTCACCGGCGGCAACCTGGCACGCCCGCTGGTGTTCTACTGCCGCTCCGATTGCTGGCTGAGTTGGAACGCGGTAAAACGAGCCGCCGAGCTGGGCTATACCTCTGTGTACTGGTATCGCGATGGCTTGGATGCATGGGAAGCGGCAAACCTGCCAGTGATGACTGCCACACCCGAACCCTTTGAATAAAAAACCACAACAAGAAGGTGAACGGCCATGTACAAAATTTTGATTGCCGACGATCACCCGCTGTTTCGCGAGGCGATCCATAACGTTATCAGCGACGGATTTCCCGGCAGCGAGGTGATGGAAACCGCCGACCTGGACAGTGCCCTCGCCCTGACCCAGGAACACGACGACCTCGACCTGATCCTGCTGGATCTGAACATGCCCGGCATGCACGGCCTCAACGGTTTGATCAACCTGCGCAACGAGTCACCGACTATCCCGGTGGTGATTGTCTCGGCCGAACAGGACAAGCAAATCGTGCTGCAAGCCATCACGTATGGCGCCGTGGGGTTTATCACCAAGTCCTCGCCCCGCCTGCAAATGACCGAGGCGATCCAGCAGATTCTCAACGGCAACGTGTACCTGCCGCCGGACATCATCCGCTCCCAGAAAAACACCGGGCAACGGCGCATGAACGACAATCCCGGTTTCGCCCCGGAGCTGTTGCAGGCACTGACGCGCAAGCAATTGCTGGTGTTGGAACGGATGACCAAGGGCGAGTCGAACAAGCAGATTGCGTACACCCTGGAGATTGCCGAGACCACGGTGAAGGCGCATGTGTCGGCGATCTTGCGCAAGTTGAATGTGCATAATCGGGTGCAGGCGATACTCAGTGCCGGGGATATTGATTTCGGCTCCTACCTGCGGCGCTGAACCTCCAGACAGAACACAAAACCACACATTTTGATTGCCTTTTGTCAGGGCCGACTGAGCAGATGACTCATCGCAGTCTTCAGCTTCATCGGCCGCACCGGCTTATGCATCAACGTATGCCCCAGCTCACGAATCTGCTGTTTCAACTCATTGCTGTAATTGGCAGTAATCATCATCGCCGGTATCGCACGGCCCCGCCGCGCGTTGATGCGGGCCACTGCGTCAATGCCGTTCTGGTCGTTGTCGAGGTGGTAATCGGCAATCAGCAAGTCCGCCTCGGCATGGTAGTTGTCCACCTGTCGCGCCAAGTCCTGCTCCGACAGCGCGGTGACCACCCGGCAGCCCCAGCCTTCGAGCAACGTGCGCATGCCTGCACAAATCGCCGCGTCGTTATCCAGCACCCACACGCGCGCACCCTGCAAGCGTTCGAGCATCGGCTCGCTCATGCACGGCGCCGGCGAGGACTTGGGCGCGGTGGCGCTCAACGGCACTTCTACCGAAAACATCGAGCCTTTACCCGGCCAGGATTTGACGCTGATGCGATGGCCGAGCATCCCGGCGATCTTTTCCACGATGGCCAGGCCCAGGCCCAATCCGCGATCCTGATCCGGGCGCTGCACATCGCCGCGCTTGAACTCCTGGAAAATCTCCTCCAGACGCTCTTCGGCAATGCCCATGCCGCTGTCCCATACTTGAATCAACACGCGTTGATGCTGGCGCCGGCAACCCAGTACTACGCGGCCCTTGTAGGTGTAGCGGATCGCATTGCTCAGCAGGTTGCGCAGGATCCGCGCCAGCAGCTGGATATCGCTGCGCACCAGCGCCGAGCAGCCGATAAAGTGCAGCGCCAGCCCCTCGGCGCGGGCCAGTTCGGTGTATTCGACGGCGAGGTTGTCCAGCAACTCACTGAGGGCAAACGGCGCGATATCGGCCTTGATCACCCCGGCATCCAGCTTGGAAATATCCACCAGGGTGCCGAGCAGGTTTTCCACGTCTTCCAGGGAATTGCTGACGTTGCGCACCAGGGTTTCACTGGGGCGTTCGAGCAATGCGCTGGTAAATAGGCGCGCGGCGTTCAACGGTTGCAGCAGGTCATGGCTGACAGCGGCGAGGAACTTGGTTTTCGACAGGTTGGCCTGTTCGGCCTCCCGCTTGGCTTCACGCAGGCGGGTTTCCATGCGCCGGCGCTCGTCGATTTCCTTGAGCAACTGGTCGTTGAGCGAGGTGAGTTCCGACGTGCGCTGGGCCACGCGTTGCTCCAGGTGCTGGTAGGCCTGGTGCAAGGCCTCAGCGGTGCGCCGGCGTTCGGTGATGTCGCGGATCAATACGAAGATCCCCACCACTTCGCCACTGGCCAACAGGTTCGGCACATAAGAACGCAGCATGTAGCGCTCCTGATTGTTGATGTTGGTTTCGGCGAATTCAAACGTCACGCTTTCCCCCGCCAGGGCGCGTGCGACGTAGGCATCCAGGCGTTGGCAATGCTGCTCGCTGTGCACTTCGCGCAGGCTCTGGCCGAGCATCATGCCGCGCGGCCAGCAGTACCATTCTTCATAGACTTTATTGGTGAATTCGTAGACCAGATCAGCATTCAGGTAGCCGATCAGCGCCGGCACGTTGTCGGTGATCAGGCGGATCCAGCGTTCGCTTTCCTGGGCCTTTTGCGCCGCTGCCTGTTCGCCGCGCAGGGCTTCGGCGCGCAGCCGGGCGTTGATCAGCAGGTGGTTGCTGGCCTTGAGTTCAGCCATCGCCTGGTTCAGCGCGTCAGTGCGTTCGCGTACTTGCTCGGCCAATACCACCGAATGCTGGAAGGTGGTGTAGGGGTTGTTGCCCTGGGTCATGCCGGACTCGATGCGCTCGATCAGCGCCGCATTGATCCGCGCCAGCTTGTGGTTGTCCTGTTGCAGTCGCGCCACCAGGGCGGGCAGGTCAGCGTCGGCCTCGGGCAATGGCGACCCCGGTGAAAGTCTGGTTGATGTGCATGCCATTGAACTGTTCTCCATAGGTGTTGAAGCCCATCACCCGCTGGTCGCGCAGATAGCTGCCGATCTGCTCGAGGGTGCCGTTGTCTTCCAGTTCCAGGCGCCGCAGGAAACAGTCGCAGCCAATGGTCAGCAGCAGGTCGCCAAGGCGCGACTGCAGGCCGTCGAACAGGGTTTGCAGGTTCGGCAGAATCGGGCCGGGCTTCATCGCGGTCAGGACGATGCCGTTTTCCACCGCGCAGTAGAAACTCAGGCTGAGGTCTTCGTGCACCTGCTGGATCGCGCGCACGTAGTACTGGTCGTGGATGCGCACCGCCAGCGGGTGCGCGGCGAAGGTGCGGTGGTCGAGGTTGGCCACGGCCACACCGATATGCCGCGCGTATTCTTCGGCGGCTGGCTCGGCGTTGAGTTCGAAGACCCGTCGCGACGGGCTGTCTGCGCCGGTGACCACCAGCTTTTCCGAGCGCGGCAGGATGTGGTGGGTGGTGAACACCTCGAAATCCAGCCAGGTATTGACCAGTACCACCACCGCTGCGCCGCTGTGGAACACGCCGTTGAAGTAGACGTGGGTGTGCGTGAGGAAATTGTCGTCACCCGCCGAACCGCCAAAGTGCGGGATATCGCCCAACGCGGCGCTGAGGGCCGCGAGCACCATTTCTTCTCGGCTGGACAGGCCATCGAGCAGGGTCAGGGCGAAGGTGTTGCCCTTGATCGGCGCCAGCGTATTGCTGCGGCAACCGCCGACCAGGCGTTCGACCATGTCCTGGGCGTTGATCAGGCTGAAGTGTTCCACCTGGTCGATCAGCTCAGTGGCGATGGAAAAGTGAGCGTGGTTGAAGCCCACCGCCGTGATGCAGTTGCGGCCATAGCCGTGGGACGTGATCTCGCCGGCGCTGGTACAGCCGACCACGCGCACGCTGGCGAAGCATTGTTGCAGCGCGTGGCCCAGAGCCTGCAAATCATAGGAGGCCGAGCAGAAAAACAGCACGAAACCCAGGTACGGATGCAACAGTTGCCGCGCCAGCTCTTCGGCGGCCTGCCCGGCATCGGTGGCCTGGGACATGGCACTGACTACGCCTTCACTGTTGTGCATCGTTGGCTCCCCCTCTGAGGCACAAGTGTACGAAGGGCCAGGGGGGAGACCTATGCTACTTGGGTACTGGGTGGGGGATGCGATGGGATGAGGTTTCAGGCACGTGCAAATGCCACGGCTTTCTCGAATTGCTCAGGGGTCGGACGCACACCGGTATAGAGCACAAATTGCTCCAACGCCTGGATCGCGATCACTTCCAACCCAGTAATCACCCGTTTGCCTTTGGCACGGCCCCGCACGATCAATGGGGTTTCAGAGGGGATCGCCACCACATCGAACACCGTTTCGGCAGCCTCCACGGCTTCGGCATCAAACGCCAGGGCGTGCGCCTCAGGCCCGCCGGTCATGCCGATAGGTGTCACGTTGATCAGCATCTGTGGGCGCAATTCACCCAAGTCGGGCAACCATTCATAGCCCAGGTTCTGCGCCAAGGCGCGGCCTGCGGCTTGATTACGCGCCACTATTACGCCACTAGCGTAGCCACCATCGCGCAAGGCACTGGCCACGGCCTTGGCCATGCCGCCGCTGCCACGCAGGGCGAATGTCGATGACTGCGGCACGGCGTGCTTTTTCAGCAGTTGCTCAATGGCGATGTAATCAGTGTTGTAGGCCTTGAGATGCCCATCGGTGTTGACGATGGTGTTTAGCGAGTCGATGGCTTGAACTGAATCGTCGAGTTCGTCCACTAAGGCAATGGCGGCCTCCTTGAACGGCATGGAAACCCCGCAACCACGGACGTTCAGCGCGCGGATACCAACGATCGCGCCGGGCAAATCCTGGCTACTGAAGGCTTTATAGTAGAAGTTCAGACCCAACTGTTCGTACAGGTGGTTATGAAAACGCAGGCCAAAATTCCCGGGGCGCGCCGACAGCGACATGCACAGCCGCGTGTCCTTGTTGGGGTGCATCTGCATGGGTAACTCCTTGAGTAAGCGATTCGATACAGACCTTACACAACCTTTACCTAGCGGCTGTGCTGTTTTTCAGAAATACGTTGTCTTAAAAGTATCCCCGCGACATTACTTGAGTCCATTGATTGCAGACCACAAGCGCAGGGGCTAACCGAGGAATGACCATGATTCGTACAATCCCCAAGATCGCCTTGCTTGTTGGCGCACTCGCGATGGCAGGCCAAGCCTCCGCCCACGGTGGTGGTTGGGGTGGCCCGGCCGTATTGGGTGCCCTGGTCGGCGCAGCAGTCGTGGGCTCCGTGGTTGCCAGCCAGCCACGTGAGGTCTATGTGCAGCAGCCGGTGTATGTGCAACCGCAACCGGTGTACGCCGCGCCGCCGCCGGTCTATTACGCACCGCCGCCACCGGTGTATGTGCAACAACAGGTCTACTACCGCCCGGCGCCGGTGTATTACGGTCCACCGCGTGGTTATTACGGCCCACCGCGCGGCGGCTACGGCCGCCCCCACGGCTACTACGGCCGCGGCTGGTAATCGATCACGCTGAAACGGGCCTCGCAGGTTGCGAGGCCTTTTTTTGTCTGAAAAGTCCGGATTCATCCTGCAAAGGTCGTTCCGAGGACAATGCCCGTCGCGTATTCGCACATCATCAACACCAATGTCTACTTGCTCGACCGGGCCTCACGCTGTCATGTTTGTGTCACGACACACTCCCACTATCGAGCCTGTCCACCCAATAACAACAAGGACGACTGACCATGCCCACGCAAAACCCACACCGCACCGCTGGCCTCTGCACGTCCAGCAAGGTGTACAGCGCCCTCACCGAGCTCAAGCACCTGGAAGGCCACCGCAGCGCCAAATTCCTCGCACTGCTGGCAGAAAACCTGGTGCGCAAGGGTTTGCTCAGTGAGCAGGAAGTGGTGAACATGCTTGATCAGGTGGTGGACTGACGCCTCGCGTTGATGTCGACTATCGAGACGGTTGATTTTTCCTACGCCGCCCAGCCCCGTAAGGTGACCTCCATAGCGATTGGAGGTCCTTATGCCCACTGTTCAGATCATGTCCGTCATCGGCAGCGCCGTCCCCGCCCCTCTTCGGGAGCTGGGCTTGCTCGCCTGCTGGTACCTAGTACGCGATGGCGAAGCCATCAGGGGGCCTTTCAGGAGCAGTGGAGAAGCAGTTGCAAGCCTCAAGCTGCAAGCTTGAGGCTAAAAGCTTGAAACTTACAGCTGCCCCTAAGGCAACGGCAACTTGACCCGCGGCTTGCTTTCCACAAACAACGCCCAACTGGACATGAACAGCGCCGCCACCAGCGGCCCGATCACAAAGCCGTTCAAGCCAAACACCGACAGACCGCCCAGGGTGGAGATCAGGATCAGGTAGTCCGGCATTTTGGTGTCCTTGCCCACCAGGATCGGACGCAGCACGTTGTCCACCAAACCAATCACAAACACGCCAAACAGCGCCAGCACCACGCCCTGCCAGAGCGAGCCGCTCAACAGGAAGTAAGCGGCCACCGGCCCCCACACAATCCCCGCGCCCACCGCCGGCAACAACGACAGAAACGCCATCAATACCGCCCAGAGCAACGCACTCGGGATATCGAGGAACCAGAAGATCAACCCGCCCAGCGCACCCTGGGTCACGGCCACCAGCACATTGCCCTTGACCGTGGCACGCACCACCCGATTGAACTTGAGCTGCAACCGGCGCTTCTGCGGTTCGGCCAGCGGCACCGCCGTGCGCACCTTGCGCACCAGGTCCGGGCCGTCGCGCAGCAGGAAATACAGCAAATACAGCATGGTGAAAAAACTCACCAGGAAATCAAACGTGCCCTGGCCGAAGCTGAACGCCTGGGTCGCAAAGAACTGGCTGCCCTGCATCGCGCTCTTGACGATCTTCTCGCGCAAGCCTTCCAGGTTGCCCATGCCAAAACGGTCGAGCAGGTGCTGGAAATACGGCGGCAGCACGTTTTTGAACTGCTCGATATACCCCGCCACGTCCAACTTACCGCTTTCAACGTTTTTATAGAGCGTCGCGCCCTCTTGCACCAGCAAGGAGCTGGTGATGATCACCGGCAGGATCGCAACTATCAAGCAGGCACTCAAGGTGGCCAGGGACGTAAGGTTGCGGTTCCAGCCAAAGCGCTGCTGCAGGCGGCGCTGCATCGGGGCAAAGATAATGCCAAGGATCACCGCCCAGAATACCGCGCCGTAAAACGGCAGCAATATCCAGATAAAGGCAATGGTCACCAGGACCAGCAACAACAGCAGGGTTTTGAATTGCAGGTTGGTTTGATTCATGTCCGGTCCATGTCAGAAAAGCAGTGGCCTCGTGTAGGCCCTGTTGCTTAGTCCGCAGCGAAACCTGGGAGTGCCCTAGGTTATCGAACAAGCATAGACCGCCTCACTCAACGGCTTTGGCCTCCTTCAACAGCGCCTGTCGATACACAGCGATACAAAAAGCCCAAACAACGACCTGGATCAATAAACCGTCGTGGCCGCTCGGCTACCTTCGCGACCTTTTGCGACCCGTGCCCATGCCTCCCATCCTCGCCCCCGAACTGCTCGCCCCTGCCGGCACCCTGAAAAACATGCGCTACGCCTTCGCCTACGGCGCCGATGCGGTCTACGCCGGCCAGCCGCGCTACAGCCTGCGAGTGCGCAACAACGAGTTCGACCACGCCAACCTGGCCCTCGGCATCAAGGAAGCCCACGGGCTGGGCAAACGTTTCTACGTGGTGGTGAACATCGCGCCGCACAACGCCAAGTTGAAGACCTTCCTCAAGGACCTGGCCCCGGTGATCGCCATGGGCCCGGATGCGCTGATCATGTCCGACCCCGGGTTGATCATGCTGGTGCGCCGGCACTTCCCGTCGATGCCGATCCATCTGTCTGTGCAGGCCAACACCGTGAACTGGGCCAGCGTGGAGTTCTGGCAGCAGCAAGGGATCTGCCGGGTGATCCTGTCGCGGGAACTGTCCCTGGAAGAGATCGGCGAGATCCGCCAGCAAGTACCGGCCATGGAACTGGAAGTGTTCGTGCACGGTGCCTTGTGCATGGCCTATTCCGGACGCTGCCTGCTCTCGGGTTATATGAACAAGCGTGATGCTAACCAGGGCACCTGCACCAACGCGTGCCGCTGGAAATACCAGGCCACGCCAGCAGTGGAAAACGCCACGGGCGATATCGTCCAGGTGTTTCAACCGGAACCGACCCTGGGCATTGGCACACCGACCGACCAGGTGTTCCTGCTGCAAGAGGCCAACCGCCCCGATGAGCACATGCCCGCCTTCGAAGACGAGCACGGCACCTACATCATGAACGCCAAGGACCTGCGCGCGGTGCAGCACGTGGAGCGCCTGACGCACATGGGCGTGCATTCGCTGAAGATCGAAGGCCGCACCAAATCCCATTTCTACTGCGCGCGCACCACACAGGTGTATCGCCGCGCAATCGATGATGCGGTGGCCGGTCGCGCCTTCGACCGCAGCCTGATGACCGACCTCGAATCCCTGGCCCAGCGCGGCTACACCGAGGGTTTCCTGCGCCGCCATGTGCACGATGAGTACCAGAACTACCAGAGCGGCAGCTCGGTGTCGCAGCGTCAGCAATTCGTCGGAGAGCTGACCGGCGAGCGTTGGGGCGAGTTGGCCGAGGTCAAGGTGAAGAACCGCTTTGCGGTGGGCAATCACCTGGAATTGATGACACCGGCCGGCAATTTTCACTTTGATCTGGAGAGGATGCACAACAGCCGGGGCGAGGCTGTTGAGGTCGCGCTGGGAGATGGGCACACGGTGTATGTACCTGTCCCGGCGGAGATGGATGTGCGCTTTGGCTTGCTGATGCGTGATGTCTTGTAGCCGCTGGATCGCTTCTTAACACCGCCGAGCATGGGTGGTTTCAGCTTGCTATGGCGGCTTCAGATCCTGAACTGACCGACCAATTGCCCCAACCGTTGACCCAGCTCCGCCAGGCTACGTGAGGTCTGCGCGCCCAGCTGGGTCTCGTCGGCCACGCTGTCCACCGCCACGGCAATCTGATGCACGCTGCGGTTGATCTCTTCGGCGACCGCGGTCTGCTCTTCGGCGGCGCTGGCGATCTGGGCGTTCATCGAATTGATGGTGCCGATCAACTGGGCAATGGTGTCCAGCGACGCGCCAGCTTCGTTGGCCTGGGCCGAGGTGCCATCCCCGGCATCGCTGGAACGGCGCATGGCCTCCACGGCGGCTTCGGTGCCTTTTTGCAGGCGGTCGATCATGCCCTGGATTTCCTGGGTGCTGGTCTGGGTGCGGCTGGCCAGGGCACGCACTTCATCGGCGACCACGGCAAAACCACGCCCGGCCTCCCCTGCCCGTGCCGCTTCGATCGCCGCGTTGAGCGCCAGCAGGTTGGTCTGTTCGGCGATGGAGCGGATCACGCTGAGGACACTGACGATAGAGGACACGTCTTGCTGCAAGCTGTCGAGGGACACACCGCTGCTACGGATGTCGTTCACCAGCGCATGGATCTGCGCGATGCTGCCGTCCACCACGCGCTTGGCGGCCTGGCCTTCGGCGTCGGTTTGCTGGGCAGCCACCGAGGCGCCCTGGGCACTGCGCGCCACTTCTTGCGCAGCGGACGACATCTGATTGATCGCAGTCGCCACCTGGTCGGTCTCGTGGCGCTGGCGCTCCATGGCCTGTTCGGAGCGCTGGGCCTGGTCGGAGACCTGGCTGACCAGGCCAGTGAGTTGGGTGGTCATCTCGGTGATCTGGCGCACCAGGCCGTGGATCTTGTCGACAAAGCGGTTGAACGCGCCGGCAAGATCGCCCAGCTCGTCCTGGCTGGTGATGGCCAGGCGGCGGGTCAAGTCGCCTTCGCCGGCAGCGATATCGTCGAGGTTGGCTTTCATCAAGGTCAGCGGACGCAGGATGGTATTGGCCAGCACCATGCCGACGGCAGCGATCACCAGCAGCACCACCACAGCCACGCCGAGGATGCTCAGCAACACGCCTTCCATGCGTTTTTGCACCTTGGCCTCGACCACCGCGACCTGGGCTTCGATGCCGTCCAGGTTGACGGAGGTACCGATGACCATGTCCCATTTAGGCAGGTATTCGGTGTAGCCCATTTTGGGCACGAGTTCGGTCTGCCCCGGTTGGGTCGAGCTGTATTGCAGGTAGTGGGTGCCGTCCTTGCCGACCTTGACCAGGTCGCGGTTGACGTAGACGCCGTTGGGGTCGCGGTTGTCCTTGAAGCTCTTGCCCACGCCGTCTGGGCTGTTGCCCTTGAACAGGCGGATGGTCTCGGAGTCATAGCCGAAGAAGTAGCCGTCCTTGCCGTAGCTGGTGTTGGACAGCAACTTGACCACCTCTGCGCGCGCGGCGGTATCGCCCGGGGCGGCGGCGTCGTAGAGCGGCTTGACGGTGCTCATGGCCACTTCTACATAACTTTGCAGGGTAGCCTTGGCGTCGTTGAGCAGGCGCTGGCGGGTTTCATCCACCTCGTTGCGCGCCTGTCCTTGCAGGATCCACACGGTGGTCAGGCTGATGACCACCGCAAACAGCAACACCGGCACTACGGCGAGGGACAGAACTTTGGCCTTGAGGCTCAGACGCATGGCTTTTCTCTCTTATTAGTCACGACTTGAGAGGCTATCGGCCAATTGCGCGGATTCTGTAGTGAGCGCGCCGTCAGAGGGTCATCGCCGCCAGCCAGCCAAACGCCAGCAATGGCAGGTTGTAGTGCAGGAACGTCGGCACCACAGTGTCCCAGATATGGTGGTGCTGGCCGTCGATATTCAGGCCGGAGGTCGGGCCGAGGGTGGAGTCAGAGGCCGGTGAGCCGGCGTCACCCAAGGCACCCGCCGTGCCGACGATGCACACAATGGCGACCGGGCTGAAGCCCAGTTGCACACACAGCGGCACAAAGATCGCGGCCAGGATCGGCACGGTGGAGAACGACGAACCGATGCCCATGGTCACCAGCAGCCCGACCAGCAACATCAGCAATGCCCCCACGCCACGGCTATGGCCGATGAACGCCGCGGACGTTTCCACCAGCGCGCGCACATCGCCGGTGGCTTTGAGCACTTCGGCAAACCCCGACGCGGCAATCATGATGAAGCCGATCATCGCCATCATCTTCATGCCTTCGGTGAACAGGTCATCGGTATCGCGCCAGCGCACGATGCCCGACACCGAGAAGATCAGGAACCCGGCCAGCGCGCCGATGATCATCGAGTCCAGCCACAATTGAATGATGAACGCCGAAGCAATCGCCACCCCAGCCACCAGCAGGGTCAACGGGTTGTACTGCACCGCCACCTGCTCGACGCGCTCGATTTTTTCCAGGTTGTACACACGCTTTTTGCGGTAGCTGATAAACACCGCCACCAGCAGGCCGACCACCATGCCCAGGGCCGGCAAGCTCATGGCGTGGGTGACGCTGACCTGGCTGATGTCCACGCCGCTCTTGGCCACGTTGGCCAGCAGGATCTGGTTGAGGAAGATATTGCCAAAGCCCACCGGCAGGAACATGTAGGGCGTGATCAGGCCGAAGGTCATCACGCAGGCGATCAGGCGGCGGTCCAGTTGCAGCTTGGTCAGCACATACAACAGCGGCGGCACCAGCAACGGGATAAACGCAATGTGGATCGGCAGGATGTTCTGCGAGGCAATCGCTACCCCCCACAGCAGGCCGATCAATAGCCATTTGACGTGACTGCCACCGCTGGCTTCCTGGCGGTCCACCCGCAGCAGCGCCTTGTCGGCCAGGGCATGAGCCAGGCCAGACTTGGCAATCGCCACCGCAAAAGCGCCGAGCAAGGCGTAGGACAAGGCCACGGTGGCACCACCGCCCAAACCGCCATTGAAGGCCGTGAGCGTGGCGTCGATGCCCAGCCCACCGGTAAGGCCGCCCACCAGTGCGCCAACGATGATGGCGATGACCACATGCACGCGGGACAGGCTGAGCACCAGCATGGTGCCGACCGCAGCAATAACTGCGTTAATCATGGTTACCTCAAGCAAAAAACGTAAACAACTGGCATGCCTGCGCCCGGGCGGCCATCGGGCGGCAGCCGACGTACAGGCTTGAAGGAGGTCTTATTAGAGGGCGCGCACTTTGCCGCAGGTGGGCGCGCATGTCAAAAAGCGGCGCCGCTTTCAGGTTTAAATTGATCGTTTGAATTAAGAAAGTTTGAAATCGGCCGATAACCGGGCTCATGTGTTTTCAGGTAAGGATGTACCGATGTCGCTTAGGCAGCTCTCCATTCAATGGAAAATCACCCTGCTCGCCGGCCTGTGCCTGCTGGGAATCGTGACCCTGCTGGTGGGTCTGTCGCTGTATCGCATGGAGCAGAGTTCGCAGCAGGTCAAGGCGTCCAGCATGCAGATGCTGGATGAAGCCGCCCAGGCGCGCATCGAAGCCCAAGGCGAAGTGCAGGCGCTGGGTATTCGGCAGCAGTTCATGGACGCCTATCAGTACGGCCATGGTTTTTCTCGTCAGGTGCTGTTCTTGCGCGAACAGGCGGAAAAACGCTTTCTCGACGCCTTCGACACCCGCGAAGACCTGACCCGCCAGGTCAGGGCCGCGTTGCAGGCCAACCCGGACTTGCTCGGTTTGTCCCTGGTGTTCGAAGCCAATGCCCTGGATGGCAAGGATGAGTTGTTCGCAGGCCAAGCCGAACTGGGCAGTAACGACAAAGGCCGCTTCGCCCTGTACTGGTCGCAGCCGACACCCGGCAAGCTGACCTCAATGGCCTTGCCGGAAAGCGACATGTCCGACGCCAGCGTCGGCCCCAGCGGTGAAAAGGCCAACGCCTGGTTCACCTGCCCGCGCACCACCCTCAAGCCGTGCGTGATCGAACCCTACTTTTATGTGATCGACGGGCAAAACGTGCTGATGACCAGCATCGTTTTTCCGTTGATGGTCAATGGCAAAGTCATCGCCTCGTTATCGGTCGACATCAACCTCAACAGCCTGCAGGCCGTGAGCCAACAGGCCAGCCACAAGCTGTATGACGGCCAGACCCACGTCAGCATCCTCAGCCCTACAGGTTTGCTCGCCGGCCACAGCCAGGACGCCAGCAAGCTCAGTCAGCGCCTGGACCAGGTCGACAGCGCCAATGGCGCACAATTGATCAGCGCCCTGTCTGGCAGCACCCACATCCGCAGCCTGCGTAGCGACCACCAACTCAAGGTGCTGGCGCCGTTCGCGCCGATCCCGGATGGCAAGCCGTGGGGCGTGTTGCTGGATGTGCCGGAGAAAGTCCTGGTAGGCCCGGCCGAAGCGCTCAAGGCGCAACTGGACGCCGATAACACGCGCGGCACCCTGCTGGAACTGGGCCTGGGCCTGCTGGCGGCAGTGGTCGGCCTGATCCTAGTGTGGCTGATGGCACGCAGCGTGACCCGGCCGATCCTCGGCGTAGCGCAGATGCTCGAAGACATTGCCAGCGGCGAAGGCGACCTGACCCGACGCCTGGCCTACGACAAGCAGGACGAACTGGGCCAACTGGCCGGCTGGTTCAACCGTTTCCTGGACAAGCTGCAACCGATCATCGCCGAGGTGAAGCGTTCGGTGCAGGACGCCCGTGGCACCGCCGACCAGTCCGCCGCAATTGCCACGCAAACCAGCGCCGGCATGGAACAGCAGTATCGTCAGGTCGACCAAGTGGCCACTGCTTCCCACGAAATGAGCGCCACCGCCCAGGATGTGGCGCGCAGCGCTGCGCAGGCGGCCCAAGCTGCACGCGATGCCGACCAGGCGACCCGCGACGGCCTCACAGTAATCGACCGCACGACCCGCAATATCGGGGAGTTGGCGGCGGATATGAGCACGGCCATGAACCAGGTCGAAGGCCTGGCTGCCAATAGCGAAAAAATCGGTTCGGTGCTGGAAGTGATTCGTGGTATTGCCGAACAGACTAACCTGTTGGCGCTCAACGCCGCCATCGAAGCGGCCCGCGCCGGTGAGGCTGGACGTGGCTTTGCGGTGGTGGCAGATGAAGTGCGCAACCTGGCGCGGCGCACCCAGGAGTCCGTCGAGGAAACCCGCCTGGTCATCGAGCAGTTGCAAGGCGGCACCGAAGAGGTCGTCAGCGCCATGGACAACAGCTATCGCCAGGCCCAGGGCAGCGTCGAACAAGTTGGCGAGGCGGTGACCGCCCTTCGCCAGATCGGCGAGGCCGTCACGGTGATCAGCGACATGAACCTGCAAATCGCCAGCGCTGCCGAAGAGCAAAGCGCGGTGGCCGAGGAAATCAACAGCAATGTGGCGACGATTCGCGATGTGACCGAATCGCTGTCGGAACAGGCGAATGAATCGGCGCGGGTGAGCCAGGCGTTGAATAGCCTGGCGAATCAGCAGCAGGGGTTGATGGATCAGTTCCGGGTCTGACGGTGTAATAGATCCAATGTGGGGCTTGCTCGCGAATCCGGTACATCAGTCGACATATTCAGAGACTGACACACTGCATTCGCGAGCAAGTCGAATCGTCGCACCGCCGCTCCCACATTTTGATTGTGGTGTGTCAGGACTAACGCTTGGGCAACTCAATCAGTACTTTCAAACCGCCCAACGCACTTTCCTGCAACTGCAACACCCCTCCCCACACCTCGACGATATCCCGCACGATACCCAACCCCAGGCCATGCCCATCAGTCTGCTCATCCAGCCGTGCGCCGCGGCTGAAGACCTGATCGCGCAGGGTTTCGGGTATGCCGGGGCCGTCGTCCTCCACCGCCAGCACGTAGCTGTGCGCAGTCTCTGTGACGGTCAGGCGCACCTCGGCATCCGCCCATTTGCAGGCGTTATCCAACAGATTGCCCAGCAGCTCCAGCAGGTCTTCACGGTCCCAGGGCAGTTGCAGCCCGGGCGCGGCGTGATAGCTCAGGTCCAGGTGCTCACCGTGGATCATGTTCAAGGTGGCGAGCAGGCCCGGCAATTCCTTTTCACAGTCGAACAACGCACCCGGCAAGGTTTCACCGGCCAGGCGCGCACGGTTGAGTTCACGGTTGAGGCGTTGCTGCACTTGTTCCAAGTGATCACGCAGCAGCTTGCTCAGTTCAGGGTGATCCTTCATCAGCGCTTCGCTTGACGCCGCGCTCAAGAGTACCGCCAGCGGGGTCTTGAGGGCGTGTCCGAGGTTGCCCAAGGCATTGCGCGAACGCTTGAGGCTGTCTTCGGTGTGGGCCAGCAAGTGGTTGATCTGCGCCACCAGCGGCTCCAGCTCCAGCGGCACCTGGGTGTCGAGTTGCGAACGCTGGCCCTGTTGCAGTTGAGCAATCTGGTTACGCGCGGTTTCCAAGGGGCGCAAGGCGCGGCGCACGGTGAGCCGTTGCAGGACCAACACCAGCAGCAGCGCCGCCAGCCCCAGCACCAGACCGATCTGACGCATCAGGCGAAAGCTTTCCCGCACCGGCGTGTAGTCCTGGGCCACGCTGATGGAAATCGACTGCCCGAAGCGTTTGTAGTCCTCGCGCAACACCAACAGTTGCTGACCTTCCGGCCCCAGTTGCAGGTTGCCCTTGAGGCCGGCCTCGGGCAGTTGCGGCAGCTCCTGGTCCCACAACGAGCGGGAGCGCCAGTGCGTATCGGCGAAATCAATCCGGAAATAGTGCCCGGAAAACGGTCGTTGGTACGCTGGCGACAAGCGTTTCTCATGCAGTTGCAAGCCATCTGGGCCGCGTACCAGCGCGACCAGCAGGCTCTCACTGTCGTCGCGCAGCCCCGCTTCCAGGTAGCGCTGCAAGCCCGTTTCAAACAACCAAAGACTGGTTTGCGCCAACGCAACGCCGACAATCACCATAACGCTGACCAGGCCCAGGCTCAGGCGCCGCTGGATCGACCTCATTCGGCGCTGGCGCCAAACCGGTAACCCTGGCCGCGCCGGGTTTCGATCACGCTGCGCCCCAACTTGCGCCGTAGGTGGTTAACGTGGACTTCCAGCACATTGGAGTCGCGCTCGGTTTCGCCATCATACAAATGCTCGGCCAAGTGGCTTTTCGACAGGATTTGCTCGGGATGCAGCATGAAGTAGCGCAACAGGCGGAATTCGGCGGCGGTCAGCTGGATCTCTGCGCCATCGCGCAGCACGCACTGGCGCCCTTCATCCAAGTGCAGGCCAGCCGCTTGCAGGGTGGGCTGATTGGCCTGCCCATGGGAGCGGCGCAGCAGCGCCTGGATGCGAAGGTGCAGTTCCTCGGGATGGAACGGTTTACTCAGGTAGTCGTCGGCGCCAGCCTTGAGCCCTTCGATGCGCTCGGCCCAGGAATCACGCGCCGTGAGAATCAGTACCGGGATGGCCAGCGCGGCGGCCCGCCATTGCGCCAGTACTTCAAGCCCAGGCAAACCGGGCAGGCCAAGGTCGAGGATGATCAGGTCATAGGGTTCGCTGCGTCCCTGGTACACCGCATCGCGGCCATCAGCCAGCCAATCGACGGCATAGCCCTGGCGTTGCAAGCCGGCCAACAGTTCATCGGCCAGAGGTACGTTGTCTTCCACCAAAAGCAGGCGCATCAGTCTTCCTCGTCTTTGATCAGCGCACCCGTGGATGCATCCAACTTGATCTCACGCACCACGCCTTCGGCGGTGACCAGTTCCACTTCATAGGCATATTTACCGTGCTTTTTCTCAAGCTCGGCCTCCAGCAGGCGCGAACCCGGATGACGCGCCATGGCCTGGTCCAGCAACTGCTCCAGCGACAGGATCACGCCGTTCTGGCGCAGGACCAAGGCCTCGTCCTGATCAAGATCGCGGGCTGCCAGGCTTGAGCAAAAAGCCAGGAGCAGCAACGCCATTCGACTGCCGCCGTATAAATTTACCTTCATTACGTTTCCTGATGATTCTTGAGAACCTGCCCGGTGAGCGCGTCCAATTCAACCTCCCACTCGATGCCATCGGTATCCTCCAGTTCAACTTGGTAAAGATACTTGCCGTATTCCTCGTCCAGGTCGGTATCCAGCAGTGTTGAACCCGGGTGCAAGGCCAGGGCCGTGGCTTCCAACTGATCAAAGGCGATAATTGTAACAGTGGCAGGCACTTTCAGTGGTTTGTCGGGGTCCACGGCTTGGGCCTGGATCGCCGTGAAGGCAATGATACCGGCGGCGACCAGCACTGTAAGGCGCTTCATGGGGAGTCTCCGTTTCAAGATTTTTCCTGCGTCGGCCACCGTACCTGTAGCAACTTAATTGAAACTGAATTGCCATCATGGCAATTTCCGACATCCCCCTTCCCCAATTATTGTGCGAGATTTTCTATACAACCCTGCTCGCTTCCACAGAGACCGGTATGACAGCGATTCACATCAAGTTTCCAGCCCTGACCCTAAAGGCCGGTAAACGCGCCTTTGCGCGCATTCGCGAACAGGGCCTGGCGCCTGCCGACGTCGGCATCCTGCCTGGCGCGGCCGGCGGCCCCAAGGCGCTGGGTATCCAAGGCCTGGACCTGGCGCTGTTTGGCGATTGGTTGCCGCGTGCACCACGGGAACGCGCGCTGATCGGCGCGTCCATCGGCTCCTGGCGGTTTGCCAGTGCGTGCCTGCCGGACCCGGTGCAAGGTCTGCTGGACCTCGGGCGCCTGTATAACGAACAACGCTTTGCCAAAGGCGTGACCATGGCCGCGGTCAGCCAGAGCTGCCAGCGCATGCTCGACGACCTGCTGGCCGGCCGCGATGCGCAGGTGTTGGAAACACCCCACTATCGCCTCAACATCATGGTGGTCAAGAGCCACGGCCTGCTTGCCGATGATCACCGTGGGCGCCTCGGGCTGGGCTTGTCGTCGGTGATTGCCGATAATTTGCGTGGCCGCGCACGGCTGTCGCGCCACTTCGAACGGCTGATCATCCACGACCCACGCCAGGCGCCGCCGGTGCATCCTTTGAAGGATTTTCCGTCACGCTTCCTCGACCTGGAAGTGGGCAACCTGCGCCAGGCGCTGCTGGCGTCGGGCTCGATCCCCATGGTGATGCAAGGCGTACGCGACCTGCCCGGCGCGGGCGCCGGCACCTACCGCGACGGCGGCCTGCTCGACTACCACCTCGACCTGCCTTATCACGGCGATGACATTGTGCTGTACCCGCACTTTACTGACCGGGTCATTCCCGGCTGGTTCGACAAAGGCCTGCCATGGCGGCGCAGCAATCCGCAGGGTTTGCAGGATGTATTGCTTCTGGCGCCGTCCAAGGACTACCTCGCCCACCTGCCCCACGGCAAACTGCCGGACCGCAGCGACTTCAAGCGCTTTATGGGCGACGACCCGAGCCGCAACACATATTGGCAGACCGCGATGAGCGAAAGCCGGCGGTTGGGGGATGAGTTTCTTGAGCTGGCGGATAACGGCAAATTGGGCGAGCACTTGCTGGCGCTATGACCAAGCGGTATGCGCGACAAGGGATCAAGCTGTTAAACTCGCCGCCTGCCAGACATCGACCGAGCTGAAAACACTGTGGAAATCTTCAAGGAATTTACATTCGAATCCGCCCACCGCCTGCCCCACGTACCGGAAGGCCATAAATGCGGGCGCCTGCATGGGCATTCGTTCAAGGTGGCGATCCACCTGAGCGGCGACCTGGATCCCCATACCGGCTGGATTCGCGACTTCTCGGAGATCAAGGCAATTTTCAAGCCGCTCTACGAACGCCTCGACCACAACTACCTGAATGACATCCCTGGCCTGGAAAACCCGACCAGCGAAGTGCTCGCCAAGTGGATCTGGAATGAGCTGAAACCCTTGCTGCCTGAGCTCAGTGCGATTCGCATCCACGAGACCTGCACCAGCGGCTGCATTTATCACGGCGAGTAAGCCTGCGATATGAAAAAACCACCCACGCGGTGGTTTTTTTGTGCCTGCCTCCCTTACAGTCGTGGCTTCGCTGCCACTAGGAGCACGCGGCTATGATGCGCCCCGCCACTGTCCATGATGTTGTAGCCATCGAGGCCATCGTCCAGGCAGCTTACTCGCCGTATATCGCACGAATCGGCCGTAAACCCGGGCCGATGCTCGAGGATTATCGCCAACGGGTGGAAGCCGGCGGCGTGCACGTGCTGGAAAACGCACGGCGAGTCCAGGGCTTTATTGTCCTGCTGGAGGCCGACGGCGCGCTGTTGCTGGATAACCTGGCCGTCGCCCCTGAGGCACAGGGCCTGGGTTTCGGGCGGTTGCTGTTGGACTTTGCCGAACAGCAGGCGATCGACGCAGGTTTCGCTGTGGTCCGCCTCTATACCAATGAAGCCATGACCGAGAACATCGCGCTCTACCATCGCCGCGGCTATCTTGAAACCCATCGCGCCGAGGAACACGGCCTGCGGCGCATATACATGACCAAGCCTCTCCAGGAGTAACCCATGGAAAACATTTGGCTGGCCCAAGCCAAACGCTTACAGGCGCTGGCGTCCACGGGGCTGCACTTTTGCACTGATGATTTCGAGCGCGAGCGCCTGGAAGAAATTGCCGAGATTGCCCACAGCATGCTGGCGCAATTGGGCAATGTCCCGTTGGAACGTATCTGCGGACTGGTCACAGATTTTGCCCAGCGTTATTCGACGCCAATGATTGACGTGCGCGGTGCGGTTATCGAAGGCGACCGGATTTTGTTGGTGCGGGAGTTGACCGATGGTTGCTGGGCGTTGCCGGGTGGGTATGCGGATATCGGCTTGTCGGCAGCCGAAAACATCGTCAAAGAGATTCGCGAGGAAGCGGGGCTTACGGTAACCGCCAGGGCGCTGTACAGCGTGACGCACAAGGCCAAAGGCTTGTATCGACCGGATGTGCGGGACTTCTACAAGCTGTACTTCCTGTGTGAATCGCTGGATCAGTCGACACCGATGGCCGGATTCGAAACCACTGACGTGGGCTTTTTCCGCCTCGATGCACTACCGCCGCTGTCCCGTGGGCGCACCATCGAAAGTGATCTGGAGGCCGCCTTTGCCTTCCATCGCGGCGAGACGACCCAGACGCTGTTTGACTGATCCACTTTGTATCACTGCTGCACCGCTTTCGTGCCCGACTGGGCACTGCGACCATTCATTGCTGTGCTTGCGCCCTCTTTCGCTATAAAAACTGTGCACAGTGCACAGCGCCCACCGTGCGCTCGTCACTGCTGCCGGATTGGCACGCACGGTGCAACAGCGCTGCGTCACTCACTCAGGGAGCAAGGCACATGACGCAGCAAGAACCGGGCAACGACTACCCCCTCAGCGAAGTCCCCATGCATGCGCGCAAGGGCCTGGCATCGACCGCCATGGTGCTGCTGGGCTTTACCTTTTTTACCGCAACCATGTTTGCCGGCGGCAAGCTGGGGGTGGCGTTCAGTTTCGTCGACATGCTCGGCGTGGTGGCCCTGGGTAACCTTTTGTTGGGTATGTACGCCGCAGGCCTGGGTTACATCGCCTTCAAGAGCGGGCTGAATTCAGTGTTGATGGGGCGCTTCTGCTTTGGCGAAGTGGGCAGCAAACTCAGCGACTTGATCCTCGGCTTCACTCAAATCGGCTGGTATGCCTGGGGTACTGCCACTGCTGCCGTAGTGCTTGGCAAGTATTTCGAACTGAGCCAGGGCAGTGTGCTTGCGTTGATGGTGTTGTTTGGTCTGGTGTTCTGCGCCACGGCCTACATTGGTTATCGTGGGCTGGAAATTCTGTCCTACATCGCGGTGCCAGCCATGGGCATTCTGCTGTTTATGTCGATGTGGGTAGCCACAGTGAAAGTCGGTGGGCTGGACGGACTGCTGGCAGTGGTACCGACCGCTGAGCTGGACTTGTCCACGGCGATTACCCTGGTGTTCGGCACCTTTGTCAGCGGCGCGACCCAGGCCACCAACTGGACGCGGTTTTCGCGTTCGGCCAAGGTGGCGGTGCTGGCGAGCCTGATCGGTTTCTTTATCGGTAACGGCTTGATGGTGCTGATCGGCGCCTACGGTGCCATCGTCTACCAGCAACCAGACGTAGTCGAAGTGTTATTGCTGCAAGGCTTTGCCATGGCGGCGATGGTCATGTTGCTACTCAATATCTGGAGTACCCAGGACAACACCATCTACAACTTCGCCGTTGCCGGCTGTAACTTGCTGCGCACCAAGCGGCGCAAGACCGTGACCCTGGCCGGTGCGGTGATCGGCACCCTGCTGGCGTTACTCGGCATGTACGACCTGCTGGTGCCCTACTTGATTGTGCTGGGTACGGTGATCCCGCCGATTGGAGGGGTGATCATGGCGGACTTTTTCTATCGCTATCGCGGCCACTATCCACGCCTGGCCGACGCCCGCCTGCCGGCGTTCAACTGGCCAGGACTGGTCGCGTATGCCGTGGGCACAGTGCTGGCATTCAGCTCGCCCTGGGTCGCGCCATTGGTGGGCATCGTCGCCGCGTCGTTGACCTACATCGCGCTCACCGCCGTACTACGGGTGCGAGCGCCGGTGGCTGACGCTCAAGCATGAGCCTGACCCTTGCCGATGTGCTCGCCCTGCCAGGTTTGGAATCCATGCGCCTGCGCGCGGGCGAGGCGGGTCTGGATAACGGCGTGCGCTGGCCTTATGTGGCGGAAAACAGCGGGATCGCCGAATGGGTGCTGGGCGGCGAACTGGTATTCGTCACTGGGATCAATCACCCGCGTGACGAAGCCAACCTGCTGCAATTGCTGGAGGAAGCCTGCGAGCGTCAAGTGGCTGGGTTGGTGGTTCTGACCGGGCCGTCCTATATCCAGGCGATCCCCCAGCGCTTACTCGACGCTGCCGAAGCCGCCGGCATGCCGCTGGTCGAACAGCCCTACTCGCTGAAAATGGTATTGGTGACCCAAGCCATCGGTTCGGCGCTGATCCAGTCCGAGCAGTTGGGGCGCTCGCGGCATGACGTACTGGAACGCTTGCTGACCGGCGACTACCAATCCCTGGATCTCTTGCTGCACCGGGCCACGCAGTTGGGCATGCCGCTGGCCGGGCATTGGCAGGTGGTGCAACTGCAACTGGCAGGCAGTGAATCGCTGTTTGCCCAGGGTGATGCGGCTTCTGTGGAGGCGCAACTGGCCCGACAACACGACGCTATCAGCCGCCGCTTGCGTCAGTTCTCGGCCGGTTTGCCGGTTCAGGGTCGAGCCGGGCAATGGACGTTGCTGCTGCCGGCACAGGACGCTGCCGCAGCGTTGGCCAACCGCCAACAATTGACCAACTGGCTCAACCCACTGAATCTGCGCCTGTCGCCGCTTAAATTGTTTATTGGCCTCAGCGCCGCCGCTCACCCACCCGCACGCCTGGCCCAGGCGCAGGAGGAAGCCCGCCAGGCACTCGCGGCTGCGCGGCGTTTCAGCGAACGCGCCGGGCTGTGCGTGTACGACGAGTTGGGCGTGCTCAAGCTGCTAAGCGGCGTGCGTGATCGCGCCCTGCTCGACCAATTCCTGAATGAACGCCTCGGCCCCTTGCTGCGCCACGACCTGCACCATGGCCCCAGCCTCATGCCCACTCTGGAAGCCTGGTTTCACGAGAATGGTAACCTTGTGGCCGCTGCCCAGCGCCTGGTCGTGCACCGCAACACCCTGACACACCGCGTCCAGCGCATCGAAGCCCTGTGCGGGCTGACGCTGGATAATGCTTATGATCGCCTGGACATCGGCATTGCGCTGATGATCTGGCGGCTGTCTGCCTGACTGTTTTTAGCCAAGAGGAACTTGCCCATGCACATCATCAACGCCCGCCTGCGCAACCGTGAAGGCCTGCATGATCTGCACCTGGAACATGGCCGGATCGCCAGCATCACCCCACAATCGGGGGCACCGAGTGCGGCGGCCGACGCCCTGGACGCCGCCGGCAACCTGGTGACGCCACCCTTTGTCGAACCGCATATCCATCTCGACGCCACCCTGACCGCAGGCGAGCCGCGTTGGAACATGAGCGGCACACTGTTCGAAGGCATCGAATGCTGGGGCGAACGCAAAGCCACCATCACCGAGGAAGACACCAAGGCCCGCGCCAAAAAGACTCTCCAGACCCTCGCCGCCCACGGTATCCAGCATGTGCGTACCCACGTCGACGTCACCGACCCGGACCTCACAGCACTCAAGGCCATGCTGCAAGTGCGTGAAGAAAGCACGCACCTGATCGACCTGCAGATCGTCGCGTTCCCGCAGGAAGGCATCGAGTCGTACCACAACGGCCGCGAGCTGATGGAAGAAGCCATTCGCCTGGGCGCCGACGTGATCGGAGGTATCCCGCACTTTGAATACACCCGCGACCAAGGCGTGAGTTCGGTGAAGTTCCTGATGGACCTGGCCGAACGTACCGGCTGCCTGGTGGACGTGCACTGCGACGAAACCGACGACCCGCACTCGCGCTTTCTCGAAGTGCTGGCCGAAGAAGCCCGCAGCCGCGACATGGGGGCCCGCGTCACCGCCAGCCACACCACGGCCATGGGCTCCTACGACAATGCCTATTGCGCCAAACTCTTTCGCTTGCTCGGGCACTCGGGTATCAGTTTCGTCTCCTGCCCCACCGAAAGCATTCACCTGCAAGGCCGCTTCGACACCTTCCCGAAACGCCGCGGCGTCACCCGGGTCAACGAACTGCTGGAAGCCGGCATGAACGTGTGCTTCGGCCAGGACTCCATCGTCGACCCCTGGTACCCCCTGGGCAACGGCAACATCCTGCGGGTGCTCGAAGCCGGTTTGCACATCTGCCACATGCTCGGCTACCGCAACCTGCAAAACGCCCTCGACCTGGTCACTGACAACAGCGCCAAGGCCATGGCCCTGGGTGACCGCTACGGCCTGGAGCCTGGGCGGCCAGCCAACCTGTTAATCCTTTCGGCGGACAGCGACTACGAGGTCATCCGCAGCCAGGGCTTGCCGCTGTACTCGATCCGCAATGGCAAAGTGTTGATGAAGCGTCAGCCAGCGCAGGTGGAGTTTATGTAAACGTCTCGGTCATACGATCGAGTCGATATCCAGCGTTTGCGTCCTCCCCCATTCGGTTTGCGTGGCGGGAGGGATACTGGCGACCTGGGCCGGTTCACGGTTTTCACGGTGGCTGAACCAGCGCTTGAGGCTGGGTTGCAAATGGGCACTGTGGGCCTGACTGCCGTAGACATCACAGGCGTCCAGACGGCGCCAGCGCAGGGTGGCAAGGCGCTCGCGGCTGGTGTGCAAGCGGTCGATCTCGGCGTTCAAGGCTTCGTTGTGTTCATAGCCACGGTCGTTGGCAGGTCTTAGCCGGGCCAGTTCCCTGCGTTTGTTTCGCAACTGCTGGCGCATGTCCTCGAGTGCATGATCAAGTAATTCAAACTCTCTTGGCGTGACCAATGGGCCGTCGCTTTCCTGGGTTTGTTGCCAGCGACGCAACGTCGCCCAGGCAGCCGGGATGTAGCTGGCGGTCATGAAGTGTTGGTTGGCTTGGAGCAGCTGTTTCAGCAGGTTATCGCGGTCGGGCATGTCGCCATGCAGTTGCAATGCTCGGTTGCAACCCGCCTCTTGAATGGATTCACAACCGGGCTTCCAAAGCACCGAAGAACGCGTGCCATCCGCGAGCATGACCGGCATGAAGTGTTGTTGTTCGCCATGGTGCTGATAAGGGTTCCCACCGAAACGAACCAGACCGGCGGCGAACAGCAGGCCGCCCGGTGCAGGGGCACTGAAGAGAGTGACGGCGCCAGGGACCCAGAGTTTGGCGGTGGTATTCATCCACGGAGCTGGGACACTGGGGACGGGGTCGTTGTGGTTGACGATACGGTGGTGGACCAGGGTGGAGGCGCCCGCGGTGAATTCGGCATCGGCGGCGCGGGGGGCGCCGTAGGTGTAGAGGAGGATGTTGTAGTTGGCATCCGGTGCTCGCCGCAGGCCTTCTGCCAAAAGCAAAGCGATCGCGCCGCCCAGGCTGTGGCCGCAGATGATTATTCGTTGGTTGGTGTGGAACCGACCAAGGTATCGCAATACAAAATCGCGCATCGCCTGGTAAGCCTGGTAAAAACCTTCGTGTGCCTTACCAGCACCGTCAACGAAAGCTACCTGATGGGCGTTTGCATCCCGTAGCCCATCAGCAGCACTGGCGGTACCACGCACCGCGATCAGGATCACATCTTCGTGGTGGCTGATAAATGCTTGCGTGTCGGTACCTAACTCTTCGTCATCAAAAAAATGCAAACTCGCAGGGTGCTCTTGCTTCTCCTCCAGTTCTGGTCGGTTCTGGGGATACAACACAGGATCGAAGGGTAGAATCTCGAAACGTCGAGAGTACGGGACCTCTTCGTAGAGCGGGTAAAAACGCTGGTCCTGCTCTGCATCGACGCGCCAGGCGTCGTGACAACCCGAGAGTTTCTCAGCGAAAAAATGACCGACGCTGGGATCAAAAGGGAAGCGAACTTCGTCTTGAGGCTTTTGAGGTGGCTCTTGGCCGAATTTGCAATAACTCAAGGTAGCCATCAACGCTAACTGATACAGGTTCAAGGCGCAGAAGCTGTCATCGGTTGAAAGCATCGGACGGAATGCACGCAGTGGTCGAACCTCAAGAACGGTGTGGTTATTGGGAAATAATACGACTCCCGCCAAGGTCGATTGAGACGGCCCAAACCCCAGATCCGCCATCATTTTCAGTGCGTGTCGTTGGGGCTGATGAGTCCTCGGAGCAATCGGTGGCAAGTGAGCGACATGGCTGACCAAATCGCGGACTTCAACTTGATAGAAACGGTTGGCATTTTGTCGAGCTGAGTTACCTTCCGTACGCCGACCATCAGAGACTGCAAATCGAGTCTGTTCAGCGCGAATTTGGAGTTCGGTGATAGGGAGCTTGTAAGTAGGGCGTAACATCAGCCATTTATACGGCTGCTCTGTTCCGGAATACAGGTCGTCAAAAACAAGCACCACAGGTCCACAGTAAATATCTTGTAATTTGGCAAACCCTTCTCCATTCAGCCTGCCTTTGTACTGCTGCCCTGCACTATCGTGGACGGTGTAAGGCAAACCACCGTATGCCGCTCCAACGCCCAGTTCATCGACCAGGCAAAAGCTCACCCAATGCCCTCGCAATGAACAGGCCGGTTTGCTATCACTGAAAAAAGATCGCTTCCGTGCATCTAGCTTCATGAGCTTGTCCCTTATTACTTACACGATGGATAGACGTCACATACGCGACCATCCGGAATTTTTACAGGCTTAAAATCGGTGATATTGCCATTACAAAACGCAAACAAATCTTCAAAGCTCTCACCTTTACAACGCTTCCAGCCGCCTGGAACGGCTAACCAGTTATCACCCACTGCGGGGGCTTCCTCATCAGTAACGCTCAGTACCACCCTGAGTGTTTTTCCCGGCAATTGATCCCGTTCAACAAGAACTCCTGCACGCTCTTCTTGCGGCTGACTCGCCAGCCCGAAGGACTTACATACAAGCACCTTGATGATCGCGTGCTGCGGCCCCACCGTCCGAAATAACCACTGACATTGCTTATGCAGTTCCTGAATCCCTGTTTCTGGCATCCCAGGTAAATCGGCGTTCGACGGATCTCTAATTGAGAAACCTGCAATATCGCCACTTACGTCCGTATCACGCTTTCCCCACTTCGCATAAATATCAAAATTCACACTACGCAAAACCGTAGGACAACCTTCAATCACCTCAGCCAATGGCAGTTTAAAACTCACCCGTTCAGCCACAGGTTTGTAACGCGCAATAAAGATCTTCCTCTCGGGTCTTTTGCCTCGACGCCTCGGCAACGTGCAGATCTCACCGGTCGCTGGCCCATAGTTGGCGCCGCCGATGAAGCGGAATTCCGCAGGTAAATCCACCTCCAACGTCACGCTATCAACCGGCTCTCCCGCACAGCCCATTAGCCCTAACGCGACCAACACGCCAACACTCCGCCTACCCATCCATTTCCCCCATCAATTTCCACTGCTCCACCACCCGTTGAAAATGATCCTGCGGTGTTTCTCCCTCCTTCGGTTGCCACCGGATAAAGCTGTTCCTGGTGGCCTCCTCCAACCTGCGTACCACCAAAAACTCCAGCTGCTCCGGGTCCCGCCATTGCCAGGCGCGCGCCTGTTCCAGCACCTGTGTCAGCCAGATTCTCGGGTCCTGGAATTCCACCAGTGAGACCAAGTTTTCGCTGTGCTCGGTCAACAGGTAACGCAGGATATTGGCGTGCAGGATGGCTTCGGCGTTTGGGTTGGGCGTGGTCAGCCAAGGGATCGGGTCAGGCAGCGGATACTCACCGGGAGCCGGGTTGTCACCCGTGCGCCAGCGGTCTTCGTGCCAGTAGCACACGCTGATCAACGGGCCGAGGAATACCGGCCAGTGCTCCAGGCACAGATAGGCCAATGCACGCGCCAGAGTGCGGTTGTCATGAAAACGGTACATCGATTGCTCGCCTTCCTGCCCCACCAGCAAACGGTCGCGCCAGTGTTGAGCCACGCCTGTCAGGTCCTCGCTTGGCAAAGAGCCCAGCCAGCCCCAGTTCGTTTCGGGCTGTTGCAAGAGGTTGAGCAGCACGGGCTCGCTTATCTGTTTCAACAGAAGGATCACCGGGCCTTCCACCGCCAGTTCCGCCAGCGCGGTCTCGCCATAGAGGCTGCGATACTCTGACAAACTGCGCGCCGCCAGCAGCGGCTGTCGCGCGTTACTCTGTCCCTCAAGGATCAAACACAGCTGTCGCCCAGCGCGCTGCTGTTGAGCCATCCAATGGTCTGGCATGTTCTGCATCAGGCAGCCCTCCCCGGCAGCTCACACAAGCCTTCACGACAGCGCTCGCATACCGGGCAGTAGTCCGCCCCCAGGTGCCTGGACAGGTTCATGATGCTGCCTTGTACCTTGGAGGTCTTTGGCACATCGGACACCGTCAAGGCGTTCGCCAGTTGGACCACAGACGGTGAACCACCAAGGGTGATAGGGCGACTGCTGAAGATGCCGCCCGCCTGGATGACCAGATGCTCTCCTCCCGCCCGGAGGCTCAGTTGCGCACCGGCATCAATCACCAGGCTGGCGCCGGACTTGAGGTGAAGCTGCTGCCCCGCCTCAATGACCAAGTTCTGAGTCACGTGGGTCCGGCTATCGCCTTGCACATCAAGGTAGTCGCTCGCCTTGAGCACGACTTTGCGATCGCCGGTGACATGACGATGCTCTTCACTTTCAACGTGAGTCGTGCTTAAACCATGGATGACTTCTCGCCGTTCCCCCGCAACCTCCAACCGACTGTCATGACCGACCCGTTGCTCCAAGTCGCGCTGCGCACGCAGGTAAACAAGCTCTTCGCCACGACGGTCTTCCAGGTACATTTCGTTGGAGCCCTCGCCGCCAAGGGAACTGCGGCTGCGCAAAACACTGCGGGTCTTGTGCTGCGGCAAAGGATAGGTCGGCCGGTGCAGCGCGTTCGGCAGGCAACCGTTGATCAGCGGCCGGTCCGGGTCCCCTTCCAGGAAGGTCACCAGTACTTCCATGCCCACGCGCGGGATCATCGTTGCGCCGAACCCGTCTCCGGCCCACCCGGACGCAACCCGAACCCAACAACTACTTTTATCATCCGCCTTGTCCAGGCGGTCCCAGTTAAAGCGCACTTTCACCCGGCCATAGGCGTCGCAATGCACGTCCTCACCGTCTGGCCCCGTCACGGTTGCGGTCTGACTGCCATTGATGGTCGGTTTGGGGTGCTTGAGGGGCGGCCGATGCACAGCTTGCCAGGGTGTCGCGATAAAGCGATTGCGATACCCCCGGAACACGTCAGCCGCAGGTGTAGCCTCCTCCAGCACCTGCGGTTGATAACCCTCGTGACGCACCGAAGTGATCAGCCAAAGGTCGTTGCAGGAGGGGTCTGGATGATCACGCAGTTCAAGGAAATGCCCACTGTGCAGTAAGGGTTGATCACTCTTGCCCAATGCTCGATGCCGGTCGCGCTGGTGACGCTCCAGCCCTCGACGCGCCAATTGCTTGCCACGGGCATGGCCGGCAAATCCAGCGGGATACCGATAGTCCTCAAGCGGGAGTATCGAAGCAGAACCCGCGCTGTCCTGCAGGTGCAACGAGGGATGTTCAAAGTCGTGATCCCGGCGCACCGTCTTTTGGCTACGGGTGGCCAATCGCTGGTCGAAACGCTGGATCACTTTTGTATCCGCTTGCAGCCCGCCGTCGGGGCAGTAGCGCTGCACGGGCAAGCGGCGAAACACGGTCTGGTCATCACCAAAGACCAACAGGTGAGCGTCCGCACTGTGACGAAAATGGTAGTGAATACCCTCCTCTTCACACAGCCGCTGGATGAAGTGCAAGTCGCTTTCCGCGTACTGCACACAGAACGTGCGCGGCGGATAAACCACAGGGCCTAGCTCGAATGCATAGGCGTCCGCCAGGATGCCATGCTGCTCCAGGACCGCCGCGATGATCTGCGGCACGCTGCGCTGCTGGAAAATCCGCTGGTCATGCCGGTGTGCAAGGTAAGCCAGGCGGGGCGCCAGGGTCAGGTGATAACGAGTGATGCGCCGGCCCGGGTCATCCCGGCCCACGGCGTAAACCTGACCATGCAGGCCTTCGTTGATTTCGCCAAAGTCCAGGTAGGCGGGTTGGTGAAGCTACGCCTGTAGATCAAGGGAAGGGTTTTCACTGACCACCTGCACGTGGATAAAGAACGGTTGATCAAGGACCTCACTGCCTTTGAATGCCAGTACTTGTAAGTCGATATTTATGCGTGGAAGAATCAGATTGAAACGTGAAAAAACAAACGCGTTAACCATCCGTTGTTACCCGCCGTTAATGAATGAACGCCCTGAGATACTTCCTCTCGCTAAACATGGAATACGTTGCTGAGAAAAGTCTTTGAACGCCTCGAAGCTTAGCGACTCCAGGCAGAAATCGGCCGTTTTAAAATAAAAAAGAAGTTTCGTACGACGACGTTGGAAGTGTCTTTTACAAAATAAGAAAATGAGTCAATGAGCCACTTCCTAGTAATAAGAAATGCCCTACGCAAACTTTCGCTGGAACGACTAACAGATAGAGAAACAGCTGACACCGGATCGAAGCATCAGCGGTTGAGCAACCTCACGCCTGCGGCTTTGCAGCCCCGAAGAGACTGACACTCAGTAACGTCTCGCCCTGAGCGTGCAAACGCACCGGCGCAATGCCACCCGGCATCACCACGGCAACCTCACCGCTCTCAACCCATCCAGCACGCCATGCCGCGCAAGCCACAGCGCTGGCGCTGGTTCCGGAAGACGCAGTGGGCCCTTCCCCGCGCTCAAACACCCGTGCGATGACTCGGTTGTCGGACTGGCGCGCCGCCCATTGCAAGTTGATACCGGCCACACAGGGTTCACCGCCACCCGCTGGAGGCGAGAAGGCAATCGCTTTCAAGGGTTCGAACAGGGCTGGCTGCTGCATCTGTGCGTTATCCGGCAATGCCGAAACGTGCTCGACCAGCGTCACACAATGAGGGTTACCCACCCGCACAAACTGACTGGTTGCCCACTGTGGGTTGATCACCGCCAACGCGCTCACGTGGCTCAGTTCAATTGCGCCAAGCATCGTCCGACCAACGGCCTGCGCCCCCACCGCCATGGGCCCGAAAGCTGGAAAACCTAGCTCAAGCCAGAACCCCGCAACCTGTTCATGGACTGCCGGCTCAACCCGTGTCGGTACCGGTGTCAACGCATCCGACTTGTCGTGATGCACCCGCAACTCACTGGCTCCAGTCATCAGGCCCTGGTCAGTGAGCGCCTGGGCGAAAATCGTCAAGCCATTGCCACTGCGCTCGGCCAAAGAGCCGTCGGTGTTAACGATCAGCAGGTCAAACGGCGGCTCGGCCTGGAACGGGCCGACCAGCAGGCCGTCACTGCGGTGGGCCTTTGCGCCGGCCAGGCGAGGTGTCGAGCCCCAATCGCATTCGCAGGCGATGGCGGATGTTGTCCAACGGTCACGAGTCTGCGCGGCCAAGGCAGCGCTTTCGGGCATATCAATACCCTTGCCTCTTAATGAGGCCGGGCTGACCACGCCGTAGATATTGCCGCGGGCGTCATAGAACAGGGTCATGACGTTGTTTGCCTGAAGTGTTTCATCAATGAGTCCGTCCGCTTGCCTACCTATTGAGACAACAGCGTATTACAGAACCTACCAATGATGGGAAGCGGCCTGGAAGGTGGGAATCCACCGTTAGCATCCAGGGGTTCAAAAGCCCCCATAGGGATTACGCACCTTCCAGACCGCCTCCTACACACTCGATACTGCACACGTGGCTGCAAACTGCCCTTACGTTCCAGGTTTTAAAAACCAAGTCCACGACCAGCAGAATCCCAGGAGAGCCCGGCTCGCCTGCCACGGCCTGATATGCAACGATGTGGCGCCGGACATCGTTCGTTGAACGCAAGACCAAGGATTATTCATGACTGCCATCCCCACCTCAGCGCCCGTGGCTCCCGGGCGGCTGGAGCAAATGTCGACCCGTATCGCTTTCTTTATCGCCGGTTTCGGCATCGCGGCCTGGGCGCCGCTGGTGCCGTATGCCAAGGCCCGCGCCGGGCTGAGCGAAGGGACGCTGGGCCTGCTGTTGTTGTGCCTGGGTGTCGGCTCGATCATCGCCATGCCCGCGGCGGGTGCGCTGGCTTCGCGCTATGGCTGCCGAAAGGTGTTGAGCGCCGGGACAATCATGATTTGCCTGGCGTTGCCGATGCTGGCGACAGTCAGTTCAATCCCGTTACTGATAGCGGGCTTGTTTCTGTTTGGTGCTGGCTTGGGCGCGGTGGATTCCACCGTCAACCTGCAGGCGGTGATCGTCGAGCGGGCCAGCGGCAAAACCATGATGTCTGGCTTTCACGGGCTGTTCAGCCTGGGAGGGATCGTCGGCGCGGCGGGGGTTTCGGCATTACTGGGGCTGGGCCTGTCGCCGCTACAGGCAACCCTCGTGGTGATCGTCATTACGCTGGCGGCGCTGCTCAAGGCCGCACCGCATCTGTTGCCTTATGGCAGTGAGAGTTCGGGCCCGGCTTTTGCCGTGCCCCACGGCGTGGTGCTGTTCATCGGTTGTTTGTGTTTTATCGTGTTTCTCGCCGAAGGTGCGGTGCTCGACTGGAGCGCAGTGTTCCTCAGTGACGAGCGCGGCCTGGACGAAGCCTATGCTGGCCTGGGTTACGCGGCATTTGCCTTGACCATGACTGCCGGGCGGTTGACCGGTGACGCAATCGTGCGCCGGCTGGGCGCGACCTGGGTCATCGTGGTCGGTGGCGCCCTCGCCGCCGCCGGCACATTCCTCGCCACATTATCCCCAGACTGGGAAGTGGCATTGTTGGGTTATGCACTCGTAGGCGCCGGGTGCTCCAATATTGTTCCCGTGCTCTATTCCGCGGTCGGCAAACAAAATGTCATGCCAGAACACATTGCCGTGCCAGCCATTACAACCTTGGGCTACGCGGGGATATTAGCCGGGCCTGCCGTGATTGGATTTATCGCCCATGGCAGCAGCCTGGCAACCGCCTTCCTGTTGATAGGCGTGTTGCTGGCAGCGGTGGCGGTCAGTGGGAAAATACTGCGGGTATGACCGCATAACGGCATGAGCAGCGTCTTTCAAGATGCTCATGCACGCGTGTGCCCTTAATGTCCCCTCTCTGCCTTATCGTTCTCCAGCCAGCGGTCAATGCTGTAGTTCTTCAACCACCCATCGTCATTCAGGCTACCGAACGGGCTGTAACCGTTGGCTTTGTAGCTATCCAGAGAAGCCATCAACCCGGGTCGCTCCATTAGATTCTTGGCCAGATAAACTTGTTGTTCGCTGTATTTTTTCAAAGGAAACCCGGTGCGTACATCCCGCAGAGGCTCACCGTTGTTGCCCGTCTGATTGGGGTCCTTGCTGATTTCGATAATCGTGTCTTTTTTCACGTAACGATGTCTTTGTGTACCGAAAAAGAAAGTGCGGTCTTCCGACGTGTCCCGCAAATCATCGAACATACCCTTGAATGCCTGGACGACCTGCGCGTCAGTTTTCGCATGGAACGGATCCGCGCTCTGCGTGTTGGGGTTGGTATTACCGATCTGTGCGTCGGCCGCTGAGGTAAGGCTTTCATGCGTGATTTCACCGCCCTTTGCAATAATGGCGTCGTTTAGCCGGGGGCGGTTGAGTATCTCTCGCGCCAACATAATCGTGCGCTCGGAGACTTTGCTGCTGTTGGGTTCCTCTTTGGCAATCTCCTGCAAAGAGCCTTGGGTCAGTCGTCCCTCTTTCTTGAAGGCGTCCAGCAATGGCAGGTTGTTCTTCAGGTCAGTCGCCAGCAGATGGTCGTCTGAGCTGACAAAGGGGTTGCCAACCTTCGTCATGCCTCCGTACAGATTCTGACCGTCAAAGTGCCGGTCGGCGCCATTCGCGAATCGGGAGTTGATTGGCTGCGCCGCTGGCAGCGGTTTACCTAATGCGCGAGCATCGACCTCAAAACGAGACTGACCGTTTCCCGTCGGCCCTGATGTCGCTGGCGCCGCCGTTTGCGTAAAGCCCGGATTATTGACACTACCAATCATGATTCACCTCCACCCTATCTAGATTCCGTAGCCTGGGCCTGATTGCCTGATCCTCGAAAACGCCTCGAAATCAAGATGGCACAAGCACCGACTGAGTGGTTCTCAGAAAACAATGGTTCCGCAGACGGTCGTCCAAGACGCCCGATATGACCCGGTGAATCTTGAGCGTTTGTAACCGCCTCAGTTTTGCGGGCCATCCATGGCCTGGAATGGCCTGCTAGCGGCGGGACAACTTGCTCCACAAGCTGGCAAACACTGAAAGCACAGGGCTGGGCGCCGACTCTTCCATGAACACCCGAGAGCCTTTGTCAAAATCTTCGGCGGTGGGCGCCTTGAAGCTGAACTTGGGCGAGGATGTGAGGTTGAGCCCCTGCAGCTGGGACGCTCTTGGGCTTTCTGCCTCCTGCGTAAGCCCGGCCCGGGCCGAGGCGTTGTACTGGGAATGACGGGATTCAAATGATGTCGAATTCATGGTCCAGACCTAATCCGGTAGATGAAGGCCCCCACCGGTAATCAATGACCGGTGGATATTTTCTTGGTGGTGCATTTCCGTAAACGGTTCCTGCATGCCAGGTTTGTATTTACTGCATCAAACGCCTGTCAACTTCTGCCGCGTGTGCACGGCAGAAGACAGCCCAGGTCTAACGAAGCAGTGCGTACAATTCCTGTCGAGAGATCTTGCCATCGCGTTGCCAACTGACGATATTGTCCATCGCCGACCTCAGATCTGAACGGGACATGATTTCCCTCGACAGCTGGGTGAGATGGTCGGTGTAAGGGTTGCCCGTCAACGGCTGCATGGCGCGTGCCTTGAGCTCCCTGAGCTTTATCGTGCTGCTGAAGTAGCCACCCTTCAATGCGTTGAAATTATTCAGTACGTCTTGGACGATCTGTTTGTCGTCATTCAATTTCAAGGGGTTATCTGAACGAACAAAGCTCCGGATATCGTTCTTGGACAAACGGCCATCCAATGCACCGGTGCAGCCATTTCGGTCAAGCGATTGCAGCAACCCGGGACGCCGCAGCAACTCGTTCGCCAATCGGATGTTTGGGTCCTTGTAGGGGTTGCCCGTTAACGGTTGATTGGCCATTTTCTGCAAGCTCTGGCGCGTGACCTCGCGCGAAGGCCAGCGGCCCTTGAGCGCGTCATAATTATTCAAAAGCCCCTGGGCCAGTTGCTCGTTGCTTTGCTTGGAGTAATAAGGGTCGGGCAACGTGGGGGTCGGGCGCGGAGGTGGGCCGGGATTAGGGCACACGTTTCCTGGGACTGGCCGCGGCGGCGGGCCGGGATTGGGGCGCACGTTTTCTGGGACTGGCCGCGGTGGCGGGCAACCGAAAACTGGGCCGCATTGACCAGGATGAGAGGTGAAATTGACGCCTATCGTGACCTGGGCACTGGACGCGGTAGCAGACCGCTCGGTGCTGGGCTTTGCATCTGCGAGAGAGGCGTTATCGAGGGAAGGAGCGACGCTCTGATTGTATGCTGATACCGACATTCTAGTTCTCCAGTTCGGTGTATTCAGGTGCCTGACCTCACTGTTCCAGCTACCCCGGCGCTTAAGGAGGCGTCAAGGAAACCCGTGGAGGCAGGCATATCCTATGTGGCAGAACTGTGGGAGCCGGTTCCTGAGGCCACTGATAGTTTCCAGAATCGAGGTAGGAAGAACGTCTGAAGGCGTGAGAGACAAACCACACCATGGGCATGGTCGCCGCCCAGCCTGGCCAGGATGAGCGGACATGTCGAGTCAATGCTATCGAGGTTACCCAGCGAAATCGGCGCCATCGACAGCTGTGGCTGGCCGTACGGCGCGAATGCAGCCGATACACCATCGATCAGCACGGTGGAGCGTGGTGACAGGTGCGACGTCAGGCCACGTACACCGACGTTGAGGGAGGGATCGTTGCGGGGGCACGGGTGAGGCGGGCGTGAATAGTAATGTTTCCTATTAAGTGGCGCAATTGCTACCCGCCATATGACCTCGAAACTATTGCGCGCCGCCAACCTGCTTGAGTCGGCTGAGTTTCTCGCGGCTGCCGCACACGCTCATCTGACACCATTTGCGCTGTTTGTTCTTGGAGACGTCCAGAAACACCCAATCGCAGTCAGTCGAGGTGCAACTGCGCAACGTCTGCAAATCACCCGATACCAGCAATTGCGTGGCGTCTATCGCCAGGCGCCCCAGCACCGTGGCCGTCAGTTCCTGTGCCGTACTGCAGGGCTTCCACTCCCAGGCAGGCTTACCGTCGACAGAACGCAGCACGCGCCGTGCGACGCCGTGCTGGAACGTTTGGTTAATCTGCTGCAACGCCTCATCGGGTGCAGCGCCGCGCAACGACAACGGATAGAACACCTCGTACAGGCACTCCCTGAATGCAATAACGGCATCCAGGTCCGGTTGGTAGGCGATCGATGACTCAAGCACCATCGGCTTGTAGTCAGCAAACTCCTGGGCCGAGATCAACGACGCATGGAATGCCCATTCAAAGAAGAACTGAAAGCTGGTGAGTCGCTCTTCCAGGACCTTGAGTGCGGTGCCGGGACGACGACCATTGGTGGTATTGATAAAGTCCAATACCCGAGCCCCACCAATCAGACGGATCGATTTTGCAGTGCCCGTAAAATGTGTCATGCCTGCTCCTGAAAAAACGCATTCTCCTTGCGATGGCGCAGATTACCTTGTTTTTTTGAAGGGCAGACATTGCGATCCCGGCGCAAACCTGACGCAAAGACAGACGGCTAGGTGCGCTCGTCGTTATGCGCCACCCAATCAAGGATAGCCGCCACAGACTGCGCCACGGAAAGCGCCTGGGTGTTCACGTGCACTTCCGGAAACACCGGCACGTCATAATTGGAGTCAATACCGGTGAAGTTCTTGATCAACCCCGCGCGAGCCTTTTTATACAGGCCTTTAGGATCACGCTGTTCGGCAGTTTCCAGCGGCGCGTCCACATGCACTTCCACGAAGTATTCATTGCCGATAATAGAGCGCGCGTAGTGCCGGCTGGCCGATGAGGGTGAAATCAGCGCGACAATCACCATCAGCCCCGCGTCGAGCATCAGCCGCGCGACCTCGGCGACCCGGCGGATATTCTCATCGCGGTCGCTGTCGGTAAAACCCAAGTCCCGGCACAGCCCACCACGTACCGAGTCGCCATCAATAATGGCCGTGATCCGCCCTTGTTCCTGCAGGGCAATGTCCAGCGCATCAGCGATGGTCGACTTACCGGAAGCAGAGATACCGGTCATCCAGATGACGGCGGGCTTGTGGTTCGTCCGCCTGTGTTCGGCGCGCCGGTGGCTGAATGCGAACGCATGCAGATTCTGGTTTTGACTGTCTGGAAAATAACTCATGACTGCTCGCCCTCCTCGACCGAAACAGGCTGTTTACCCAACATGAACACCATCACGCATTGCACGAACAACAACAGCGCAACACCCCAGTAGACCGTCGAGAACGACCCGGTCAGGTCCTTGGAAAAGCCGCCCAGGAAGTTGCCGCACACCCCACCCAAGCCGATCAGAACGTTGGCGATGCCAAAGGCCTGGATCAACCGGTTGACCGGCACGATTTGCCCGATGTAACTGGGGACCAGCCCAAAGATGGGGTAAAACGCCAGTGCAAAGAGAAACGCCGCCAGGTAGAACAGCGGGAGGCTGTTGAAACTGAACACCAGGGTGGCGGCCAGCCCGGCACTGAGAAAACACATCGCCAGCGACGCCCGCACACCGACCTTGTCGGCAATCCACCCCACCAGAAAACCCGACGCCATGCCCACGGCACCGATGGTGGTCCAGATAAACCCGGCGTCTTGTACCGACACACCCAACTCATCACGCAGGAACGGCGCGAGGTACGTCTGGAACGGCAGCAGCGCCATGCCATTGAGAAAGGCGATGGCCCACGTCAGGTACAACGAACGGCTGAGCCAGGGTCGTTGACTGTCAAATGCAGCGGCGCGCTCCTCGGAAAATTCGGTGTCGCGGCTCGTGGCCAGGGTGCGCAACAGAAACCACGCCACCACGCACAGCACACCCGATATCAGGCCAGCGGTAAGCCAGATCGAGCGCCAGCCGCCATTCAATGTCAGGAACGACACCAGCAAGCCATTGATAAACACGCCGTAGCTGGTGCCACTGGAAATCAGCCCCATGACCCGGGAGCGATTACCCGGGCTGAAACCCTTGGTGACGATTTCCACCAACGGTATGTACACCGAGGCGGAACAGCCACCGAGCAGGATCAAAAGAGCGCCCGACAGCCAGATACTGTCACTGATACTCAGGCCCAGCAGCGCCAGGGAGGTCATCACCGTAGACACCAGGCTGATTTTCCAGCCCTCGAAAAACCGGCTGATATAGCTGGTCACTGACGAGAACAACAGGAATCCGATCTGCGCGCCGCCGGTGATCAAGCCCACTGTGGTGTAGTCGAAGCCGATGTCGCGGCGCATGTCTACCACGAGGTTGGCGAACAGGTACACGCCAAACCCGTAGGTGCTGGCCACGAAGCCAGTGAGGACGACCGCCAATACGACGCTGTCCAAGGGGCGGGTATTGCTCTGAACAAGTGTGCTCATCATCGACCTCTCATTCAGCGCGCGCGGTGTGGATGACGAAATCACAATTCATCATGTCGTAGACAGACTTGAAATCACCGTAGCTCTCATGGGCTCGAAACCCGGAAGCGAGCATTTCAGTGGCCAACTCACCCGGCAACAACGGGTAAACCTTCAGCGTGTACCGTTCTTCGTTATCAAAGTTGTAGATGAACTCACACAGGTGCTCATCGACCTGCCCCAAGCTCACGGATGCGTGTGTACCGCAATAATAATAATTCCCGCTGGCTTTGAAGTTACCCGCGCGAATGGCCAGGAAATTACGCTGATCCACAATCAACAAGCCACCCGGCTTGAGCAATGCCCTGAACTTCGCCAACACGCTCAATCGGTCATGAGCGGCGAACACATGGCACAGCGAACTGCCCAGGCACACCACGGCGTCGAATTGGCCCAGCTCCTGCGGGTCCAGTGAGTGCCAGTCGCGGTAATAGGACTCGATGTCCAGCCCGTGTTTGCGAAAGTTCGCCCGCGCCTTGGTCAACATCGTGCTGCTGCCATCCGTGGCGACCACATCAAAGCGCGCCTGCTTGAGCTGCACCGCATGAAAACCACTGCCCGTCGATACGTCGATGACCGAGCGCACGCCGTGCTTGTGCAGCAGGTTTTCAAAGAACCCGCCCTCCCCTGCCTTGCGTTTTTCCCAGTCGATCAACTCATCCCAACGCTCGACGAAATCCGCCGAGTACTGCGTGGAATAACTGGCCACTTCGTTGTGCTTGCGCTCGGAAATCTGATTCATCACACACCTACCAGGTTGAGTTCTTGAAGGACAGGTACTTGCTCGCCAACTCGAGGGCGAACTCGGCGGACTGCTCGATAGACATGGTGTTCTTGGAATACCCCAGCATCGATTGCATGACGACCATGCATTGCGGGTTGTAGCTGACTGATCCATCACAATGGATTTCGTCAATGCCATCCTGGCCCTGGCAAATGGTATTGATGCGCACCGCTTCGTCCTTTGGGCAAGCCTCGGAGAACTGCACCTCGATCCGCCCCTCGTGCAGCAACACCGGGTAACCGCCCGGAAGCCCGAGCGGGCCTGGCGCATGCACCAACACTGGCGTGGGTGAAAACAGCCCTTCGATGACCGTGACGGCGGAACATGCCGTGAGGAACTGGCCATCCACCCCGCCCAGGCGGCGGAGTTCGGATTTCACCGTAGAGAAAATCGCCTCGGCGGCCGGACCAGCCAGTTCCGGCCGGTCGCGCACCTCATACAACAGCCGGTAACTGGCACGCGGGGGCAAGCCACCACGCGGCACGTAGTGGCTGAAGTAATGCTGGGCATACAGCTGCACTTGCACATCAGCGGGCGCGCATTCGAGCAAGCGGGCGATGGAAAAACGCACGGCAGGAACCAGGTTGGCCACATTGCCCACGCCGATATCCGGCGCCAGGCCAATGCGCGCCAGAATCGGATTGACCGCATCGGGGAACGCCGCATTGATGGTTTTAGTGGTGATGCCCGAGGCTTTTACCGCTCGCATCAGGCAATGCATCAGCGTCAGGTGCATGGGCAGCCAGGGACCGAACTGGGCTTGGTCAAGCTTCTCGAACGAAAGCTTGGGTAACCCGGTAATAACCCGCCAGGACTGCAGCGACGCGCAGTTCACCAGCATATCCGGCGCTTCTTCACGCAGCAGTTGCGCGACTTTCGCGATATTTGTCAGGTCGGCGACCACCGGTTTGATGGCAATGAATTGCCCCAATTGCGCACACGACAGTGCTACCAGGTTACACAGCCGAATCGTCGCCTCTTCATTGCGGCCCAATACTACAAAGTCGAAAGCGTTTTTGGGGCCGAGAATCTTGAGGATCTGCAGGCACAGGTTGCCGGCGCCGACCACCAGCAGTTTTTTCCTGGGCATCGACTGGCTCATCGTGGGTAGGCTCCGTTATCGACCGGAATGACCCTGCCGGTGATGTGGCGCATCGCATCGCCGACCAGCAGCATGATGACCTCGGCAACGCCGCTCGGCAGGATGGGGTCCTTGAGGACTTCCTGGCGCGCGTACTCAGCACGCCGGTATTCGGGGATGGTGTCGTAGATGGCGGTTTCGTGGATCAGCGCCGGGGACACCGCGTTCACCCGCACAAACGGTGCGAAATTCCAGGCGTTGGCCTTGGTTAGGCCGATCACCGCCGCCTTGGTGGCACCGTAGAGGGCGTCGCAGCTGCCGACTTCACCCGCCACCGAGGCGATATTGACGATACTGCGCGGGGCCTCGTGCTTCATTTCCCGTTCGGCGAAGTCTTTGGAGAGATAGACCAGCGCCTTGAGGTTGACGTTGAGGATCTCGTCTATTTGTTCATCGGAATAGGCGTAGACACTTTTGCCGTGGTAAATACCCGCATTATTGACGAGTCCAAAGAAGGTCGCGTGACGCTCATACAAGGCGGGAATAAAACCCTTGATAACTGCCTTATCGGAAAAGTCGGCACTGTGCGCTTCAAACACATCAGCATCATAGAGATCCTGCAGCACTTTCAGGCCGTCGGCGTCCTTGTCGGCACCGATAACGAAATAACCCTGCTGAATGGCCATTTCAACAGTCGCCCGACCAATTCCGTTGGCCGCCCCGGTGACAATTAACTTCTTCATACAACAATCCTTATCGGCAAAATTCATTCATGCGCGCGTAAAACGTCCGGTGGTACTCATACATTTCCTTTAACTTCGAATGTCGGTCGAACGCCTCGATATCAATGTGCTGCTCGTGCGGCGGAACAATACGCTCGCTGTTTTCCGCCGCCACATGCCAACGCCGCCAGGTTTTCCATTGTTGTGGACACGCTCGCTTCCACGTCATGGCGTGCGGCAAGAACTCAATACCCAAGTGATCACATAACTGGCGAATCACCCGCTCCGGTTCGGCGGCCAAATCATCTGCATTGATCACGTAAGGCACGTTGCCGGTGAGTTTAGTGACCACGCAGAATATGTCGTAGAGCGCTTTATGCCCGATGGCCTGCAACGGCATATCGGGGTGGACCCGATGATGAGAAATAATGCTGCTGGCAGGTTCGCGAATAAGAAAGATATTGTCCTGTTGCGCCAGAAAGCCGACATCAACTTTCAAATCATCCAAACAGTGGTAACACATATCTTTATGAAAAACGTTAGTGCGTTCGCGCGCAGTGACTAAGTGTTCTTTTATGCCTTGGTAAGTGGTGGGGAAACTGTGATCCCACTCATCCGAAGGGATCGCCGATTCCTCTGAAAACGCCATATGCGCAAAGGGCTCGTGAAAGACCTCGAAATCCCCTCGCTCGATAAACACGCGCTCCAATACGGTGGAGCGCGAACGTGGGTGGGCCCACAATCCGATCATCCGGTTCATGCGATCACCCCGAATTCGGCGGCCAGCAGCGCGTTGAGCGCGCGTTTGAAAAGTTTGGTCACCGGGCACAACCGTACGCAGTAGTCCGCCAGGCGTCGGTGCGCGCTGTTGGCTTCATTGCAGGCGTTGATAAACGCCTCGTGGTTGCCAAAGTCGTACGGCTCGATGCTGTCGATGAAATAGGCTTCGTAGAAATACGGGATGCGGATCAGCTTGGCGAAGGTCGACGCAGGCGGCTTCTGAGGGCCCACCGCAGGCATTACCGGCTTGCCGTGGCTCTCGCGCTCGATCAGAAACTCCACCACCTCCGGCGTCAGCGTGTAGCACGTCGCCGTCTGTCCGGTTTTTTCCAAGTGCCAGCAGTGTTTGTTGCCACGCTCGTCCACGTCGACTTTTATGCTGGAGAGCAAGGTTTTGACCGGCACGGTCGAGGCCGCGACCAGCGCCTGCACCTGCTCGTAGATCATCAATTCGGCCCAGCGCAGCTCCTCGGCACTCAAGACCAGGCCACGCTCCGCCGCCTGCAAGGTGAATTCGGGCTGGCAGGCGAAACGCCCGATCATGAAGGTGATGACGTACTTGCAGCGACGGGTGTCGAGCCCGTTGCTGTGTGCAGTCGCCATGCCGCGCTCGATGGCTTGGATACCGGCCTGGAACTGCGCCACCGTGAAGCAGAAGGTGATATTCACCGACGCGCCCAGGGCTACCAGCTGTTCGACAGTCGCCAGCCCCTCCAGGCTGCCAGGCACCTTGACCATCACGTTCGGTGCGAGGCAATGCAGTTCCAGGCCCCTGGCGGTCATGCGCTCGGCGCATCGCACATCCACCGGGTCTACCTGGGCGGAAATCCAGCCCTCGACCTGCGCCGACTGAACCCACAGCGGCGTGAGCGTCGCGGCGCCTTCGAGGATGACTTCGTTGTACAACTGCTTGCGCAACTCCCTGGGAGACAGGCTCGCGAGATTGAAACGCGATGACCAATACTCGCGCTTTTCGAGGATAACGGCCGTCACCAACCGCGGGTTGGTGGTCACGCTGCACACGCCCCTGGGCTGGGAGATATCATCCGGCATCAACGCATCTATATAAGGCGTCGCCGCCGGGTACTTTTCCAGCAGGTGCAGTTTATAAGGCAGGTACACGGCAGGCGATGAATCCCACCACACTTCTGAAGTGTGATCGTTGCGTTTAAGCCGTTCTACGTAACCACGTGTATTCACGACGCCTCCTCCCTGAGTAATAAGATCAATTAAAAACGGCCAACATTTCACGTATATCGGCAATCGGCAGTGCACCAGCAGCCACTAACTGCGGATGCCGATGCGCAGGGCCAAAACCCAGGACACGTAGATGGGCGGCAACAGCAGCCTGAATACCGGTAACACTGTCTTCAACAACCAATGCATCACTCACGTCAATACCGTAAGTGTCGCACGCTGTCAGAAACACCAAGGGGTCAGGTTTCCAACGGCCCAACTCATAACAGCTGAATATTCGCCCTTCGAAATAAGAGAACAGCCCGGTGAGGCGCAGACAGTGTTCTATCTTGTCACGTGGCGCACTGGACGCCACGCAAAAGGGAACCGTCAGCGCTTGCAGTACTTCAATCACGCCTTCAGTGGCTTTTAAACTTTTTGTCAGTGCGTCCAATGCCTGCTTGCGAAAGTGCTGTTCAAACTGACTGTTTAGACGAATATTTAAAAGCTGTTCCGCTTCGCGTAAACATTCAACGATCTTGCGCCCACGGAAGTGCTCGATAAAACGTGTGACATCCAGCATCGCGTCGTCCGGCACTAATGCATTTAGCCGCGTAATCAACACCGACAGGGTTATTTCTTCGCTTTGGACAAGCACACCGTCGCAATCAAAGATAACTAACTTAGGCACACCCACTAAGGCCGCGGCTGTTTCCTGAACGGGCAGTTCCCCTGTATCGGCCAAGAGGCACATAGATATCTCTTATCGCTGGCCCCGCGATGACTTCCGAACTACCAACGGAGCGGGTTGAGGTGTGCCTATAAAACACGGGGCGAAAAATCCTGTCAAACGATTTTGAACGGTTTTTTAGTATCTTATGGTTATTTTTTATAGTTCTGTTATTCCATTTTTCACCATGGTTGTAGTCGCTCATTTCACACGGGTGAACTTCCCTTGCGCGCTATCAGTCAGCTACTTGAACTCACGAATTTAGGGCTGGGTGAGCAATGCGTATTTCGTTGGAACAACAAGTGGCACTGGTGACAGGCGCCAGTTCGGGCATCGGTGCCGGCGCGGCCAAGGCTCTGGCACAGGCCGGAGCGGCCGTGGTGCTGAATTACAACACCCAGGCGGCGCCCGCCGAATCCCTCGCCGCGCAGATCAATGCCAGCGGCGGCCGGGCGATTGCGATCGGCGCCGACGTGTCTAAAGAAGCGGACGTGGAGCGGCTGTTTGCCCAGACGCTGGATGCCTTCGGCCACCTGGACATCCTGGTAGCCAATTCCGGCATGCAAAAGGACGCCAACCTGGTCGACATGAGCCTCGACGACTGGAATGCAGTGATCGGCGTCAACCTCACCGGCCAGTTTCTGTGTGCGCGGGCGGCTGTGCGGATCTTCAATCGCCAGGGCGTGCGCGAGGGTGTGTCGCGGGCGGCAGGCAAAATCATCCACATGAGCTCGGTGCACCAGTTGATCCCCTGGGCCGGGCATGTGAATTACGCGGCGTCCAAAGGTGGCGTGGAAATGCTGATGCGCACACTCGCCCAGGAGGTCAGCGAACAGCGCATCCGCATCAATGGCATTGCGCCCGGCGCGATTCGTACGGCGATCAACCGTGCGACCACTGAAGGCGCCGCAGAGAAGGAACTGCTGAAGCTGATTCCCTATGGCCGCGTCGGCGATGTAGAAGATGTAGCCAGCGCCGTGGTGTGGCTGGCCAGTGATGCTTCCGACTACGTCGTGGGCAGCACGCTCTTTATCGATGGCGGCATGAGCCTTTATCCGGAGTTTCGTGGAAATGGTTGATCAGAACGAGCAACAAAGCGCCATCGATGCCCACGGCATCATCGGCGATATGCGCAGTGCGGCCCTGGTAAACGATAAAGGCAGCATCGACTTCTTTTGCTGGCCGGAATTCGACAGCCCGTCGATCTTCTGCTCGCTGCTGGACACCCCCGACGCCGGCATTTTCCAACTCGCGCCGGACCTGCCCAACGCGCGGCGCGAACAAATTTACCTGCCCGACACCAACGTGCTGCAAACCCGCTGGCTCAGCGACGAAGCCGTGGTGGAGATCACTGATCTGCTGGTCATCAGCGAAGAAATCGAAGACCTGCCGCTGCTGATCCGCCGAGTGCGCGTGGTCAGTGGCAAGGCCACCCTTCATCTGCGTTGCGCGGTGCGCCACGACTACGCGCGTACGCCTACCCACGCCAGCCTCGACAACGGCAAGGTGTGCTTCAGCGCCGACGGCCAACCTGGCCTGCGCCTGGCCAGCAGCCAGCCGTTGCAGATCAAGGACGGCGAAGCCGTGGCCAGTTTTACCCTGGACCAGGAAGAAGGTGCCGAGTTCGTCTTGGGCGGCCAGGAGGATGAACGCGTCGACGGCGGCTGCACCGACCTGGCGCTGGCCCACACCTTGAAGTTCTGGCGCGGCTGGATCGCGCAGTCGAACTACCGTGGCCGCTGGCGCGAAATGGTCAACCGCTCGGCCCTGGCGCTCAAGCTTTTGACCTCGCGCAAACACGGCGCAATCATCGCCGCTGCCACCTTCGGCCTGCCGGAAACGCCGGGTGGCGAACGTAACTGGGACTACCGCTACACCTGGATCCGCGACGCCTCGTTCACCGTCTACGCCTTTATGCGCCTGGGGTTTGTCGAAGAAGCCAACGCTTACATGAGCTGGCTCAAAGGACGCGTCAGTGACTGCTGCGGCCAGCCGACCAAAATCAATATTCTCTACGGCATCGATGGTCGCCAGGAGCTGCCGGAAGCCCAACTGGACCACTTCAGCGGCCACGGCGGCGCCAAGCCGGTGCGCATTGGCAACGAGGCGTTCGACCAGATTCAGCTCGACATCTACGGCGAACTGATGGACGCGGTGTACCTGGTCAACAAGTACGGCGAAGCCATCTCTCATGAGGGCTGGAAACATACGGTAGAAGTCACCGATCAGGTCTGCGAGATCTGGAACACCAAAGACGTAGGCATCTGGGAAATGCGCGGCGAGCAGCATCACTTCCTGCACTCGCGACTGATGTGCTGGGTCGCGCTGGACCGCGCCATCCGCCTGGCGTCCAAGCGTTCGCTGCCGGCGCCTTTTGCACGTTGGGACCAGACCCGCCAAGCGATCTATGCCGACATCTGGAGCAACTTCTGGAACGAGGAACGCGGACATTTTGTGCAGCATATCGGCAGCACCGCGCTCGACGGTTCGATGCTACTGATGCCGTTGGTGCGCTTCGTCGCGGCGACCGATCCACGCTGGCTCTCAACGCTGGAAGCCATCCAGAAAAGCCTGGTGCGCGACGGCATGGTCTACCGCTATCGCAACGACGACAGCCAGATCGACGGCCTGCAAGGCACCGAAGGCGCATTTGCGGCCTGCTCGTTCTGGTACGTCGAATGCCTGGCCCGCGCCGGGCAAGTGGAAAAGGCCCACCTGGAATTCGAACAACTGCTGCGCTACGCCAACCCGCTGGGGCTGTACGCAGAAGAGTTCGACAGCCAGGCCCGCCACTTGGGCAATACGCCTCAGGCCTTGAGCCACTTGGCGTTGATCAGCGCAGCGACGTTCCTGGACCGTAAACTCAGCGGGGAAAAAACCACCTGGCAACCCTGAGGTCGCCGAGCGGCGCTGACCTCGGGCCACACACGTCAGCCCATTACCTTAAATTCCACCCCTTCCGTTCACGGCTTTCGGCTAGAGTTCCAGCACCTCTGGCCAGCCGATGAACGCTCACCATGACCACCAATGCCCCGCTGCTTTACATCCGTACTTCCATGCTCGATGTGGCGTATGAAGCCCACGGCCCCGCTGACGGAAAACCTGTAATCCTGCTGCACGGTTTCCCCTACGACCCTCGCGCCTATGACGCGATAGCGCCGGTACTGGCCGGGCATGGCTTGCGAGTGCTGGTGCCGTACCTGCGCGGTTACGGTCCGACGCGTTTTATCAACGAACACGTCATGCGCTCCGGACAGCAGGCGGCATTGGCCAAGGACCTGCTGGACTTCATGGATGCGCTGGGCATCCCACAGGCGACCCTCGCCGGCTACGACTGGGGTGGACGTGCCGCGTGTATCGTCGCGGCGCTGTGGCCCGAGCGCGTCAGTGGATTGGTGACCGGTGACGGCTACAACATCCAGGACATCGCCAAGTCGCTGGCGCCACAGGCACCCGAGACGGAACATCGCTTGTGGTACCAGTACTACTTTCATACCCAGCGCGGTGTCGACGGCTTGACCGCCAACCGCCGCGAACTCTGCGAACTGCTGTGGTCACTGTGGTCGCCGTCCTGGACCGAAGGACCGGGGCTGTATGAGCAGACGGCGCCGTCGTTTGATAACCCGGACTTTGTCGAGGTGGTGATCCATTCCTATCGCCACCGTTTCATGTATGCGCCTGGCGACCCCGCACTCGAAGCCATCGAGCAGGCCCTGATGTTGCAGCCGGCGATTTCGGTGCCGAGCATTTCGTTGTGCGGTGCCGATGACGGGGTGGGCCCGCCCCCCGAAGAGGATGATGACGTGGCGCATTTCAGTGGGTTTTACCGGCGCCAGGTGTTGCCCGGCGTGGGCCACAACATCCCTCAGGAAGCGCCGCACGCCACGCTTGATGCGCTGCTGGAATTGCTCCCCTAAGTCACCGGCGCGAAGCGTTCACGATAAGCCTGGGGCGTTACCGACAAGGCACGAAGAAAGCTGCGGCGCAGGGTTTCCTCGCAGCCAAACCCGCACTGCACGGCAATGCGTTTGATCGACGCCGTGCTGTCGGCCAGTTGCCGGCGCGCGGTTTCGACGCGGATCAATTCGACGGCACGCGCCGGGGTCTGACCCGTCTCGGCGCGATAGTGGCGTACAAAGCTGCGTTCACTCATGCCGGCCTGGGCGGCCAGTGTCGGGATGTTCAAATCCAGGGTAAGGTTTTCGGCCATCCAGGCGTGGAGGTCCGCGAAACGGCTGCCCTCTTTTTGCAGGGAGAGGGTTACGCTGAATTGCGACTGGCCACCGGGGCGCTTAAGGAATACCACCAGGTGCCGCGCCACTTCCAGGGCCACGGCGCGGCCCAGGTCTTGTTCCACCAACGCCAGGCACAGGTCAATGCCAGCGGTGACGCCGGCAGAGGTCCAGACGGCGCCCTGCTGGATAAAGATCGGGTTGGATTCCACCGTCAACGAGGGGAACTGGCGCGCCAGCTCTTCGCAACGCGTCCAGTGGGTAGCCACGCGGCAGCCGTCGAGCATGCCGCTGGCGGCCAGCAGGAACGCACCGGTACACACCGAAGTCATGCGTCGGGTGTGCTTGGCTTTCTCACGCACCCAACCCACCAGGGCCGGGTCTTCGGCAGCGCCGTACACGCCCCAACCGCCTGCGATCACCAGTGTGTCGCACGGTGCATCGACGGTAGGCAGCGGCTCGGCCACCAATGCCAGGCCAGCGGAGGTCATCACCGGCGGCGTTTGCGCGGCGATCACCGAGACGGCGTAAGGCAAGGGTTCGCCACGCTGGCGCGCCAGGTCATTGGTAGAGGCAAATACCTGCAACGGCCCGGTCACATCAAGCACCTGGGCATTATCAAAAGCGAGGACATGGACGATTCTGGGCATAATTGGCGTGATTCGTGGGCTCAATGGCGTATTCGCCAAAGCCTAGGCCTCTAGAGTGAAGCCGTCCACCCTTTTGACGGAGCGCTATTCATGACCTTGCAGATCGGCTTTGTGTTGTTCCCCGGTATCCAACAACTGGATCTGACCGGCCCCTATGACGTACTCGGTTCGCTGCCGGACGTGAAGTTGCACCTGGTGTGGAAAGACCTGCAACCGGTCACCTCGAGCACCGGCCTGGTGTTCACCCCGACCATGACTTATGCCGACTGCCCGCGCCTGGATGTGGTCTGCGTACCGGGCGGCTCCGGCGTCGGCGCGTTGATGGAAGACCCGCTCACCCTGGACTTCCTCAAGGCCCAGGCGCAAACCGCACGCTATGTGACCTCGGTGTGCACCGGCTCGCTGGTACTGGGCGCGGCGGGTTTGCTGCGCGGGCGCAGGGCAACGACTCACTGGGCTTACCACGACCTGCTCGCCCCGCTCGGCGCGACCCCGGTGCAAGAGCGCGTGGTGCGTGATGGCAACCTGTTCACCGGTGGCGGCATCACCGCCGGCATCGACTTCGCCCTGACCCTGGCGGCCGAGTTGTACAGCGACGCGGCGGCGCAACTGGTGCAGTTGCAGATTGAATATGCGCCAGCGCCACCGTTCGACGCAGGCCGACCGGACACTGCGCCCAAGCACGTGTTGGAGGAAGCCAACAAGCGCACGGCCGAATCGCGCAGAGTTCGCGGCGAGATCGTCGCACGCGCAGCTGCACGCCTGGGCTGACATCGTGCGTTGAATCAGCTTGGGCGAGACATCAGCGCCAGGCGCACGGCCAGCACCATCAGCACCGTCGCCAAACCCCATTTCTGTAGCCAGGCGCCTTTTGAGCGCCTGGCGAAGAATCGGCTCAGCGCACCACCAAAAATGCCCAGCACCGCATGAAACACCCCAGCGATTAACGTCAGCACGCCCCCGAGCACCATCAACTGCACGGCAATTGCCCCCCCCCTGCGGCCGTATAAACTGCGGCAAAAACACCACGAAAAACAGCAATGCCTTGGGGTTGAGCAGGCTGTTGAACATGGCCTGCAGAAACACTCGTCCAAGGGGCACGCGATTGACCTGGGCCGCGCCCAGCCCTGGATTTTTCTGCAACGTCTTGACCACCAGCCACAGCAGGTAGACCACTCCCGCATAGCGGATCAAATCGAAGGATGGCGGCCAACTGGCGACCAACGCCGTCACCCCCGTGGCGGTCAATGCGGTCAGCAACAGGTCGGCCACGCTGATACCCAAGGCTGATGCCACTCCCCCGCGCCAGCCATGAGTCACGCCGTGGCTGATCACAAAGGCCATGTTCGGCCCAGGCGATAACAGCAGCAACAGCACAGCACCCGAAAAAACCGCCAGGGCTGCAAGGTCAATCATGCTCAAGCCATCCACCGGAAAAGCCTGCAGACTAATCGGCGTACCGTGTGCGAACAAAAAATTGTGATGGATACATTGTTTCTGGTAATCGCGAATGGCCGCACGCTCGTGGTGTGAATACCCGCTGGACACCGCACTGTCGAAATGGAACGTAGGCGTAGCTTCTGCGGCAATTTCCAGGGTGAACCGCGTCATTTTTTTGATTAGTTTGAAAGGTAACTTCTGAGCGGGCGCAAACCCGATGGGCAGGGCACTTAGTGCGCCCTGCCACCTCTCTTTTGTCCCTCTTTCCCAGCGCACTGCAAAAAAGCTTTTTCCTTAAAGCAGGAAAAATTCCTTATTTGTTCCTACACTCAAAAACACACCCAATCACCCAGTGCCCAGACAAGGAATGTCAATAAAATGCCACTAAAAATAATGATAGAACTCTCTAGTATGGGGGCCTCGCATAACAGTCAACTTATTGACTAAGCAAATAAAGGGAAAACGCCTTTAGTCACTACCCCGCAAAATCAATTCAAATGAATCGCTGTGTTTGGAGGGTGCATTTGAATTGGAAAGTTGCGTATTACCCAGTGCAGTCAGTTCGAGCTGAACGCTAAAGCGGCCCGCTGCTTTATTGAGCGAACAGTCGAACAGTGCCGCTTGGCGTGCAATGAGGGATGGTTTATGCGAGAGAAGTCGTCAGTCGACAGCTTGTTTTTAACGCGTGCTGGTTTTGTTGAATTCTTTGTTGTCTTCGTCAAATTGATCCACGGCCTGTCGGCCATTTTGCCTCCACTGGTCCTGGTGCTTTTCCTCGACCCGATTGACCCTGAACTGCGCGCTCATTTCGTGGGCATGTTGGTGTTTTTCGCGGTCCTGACCATTATTCTCTTTCAGGCCCTGGGCATATATTCCGAAGAATTGTTCAGCAACCGGCTGCGCTTGAAAACCAAGATCAAAGCCTGGTCGGCGGCGTTTTGCATTCTGTTGTTCATGTACCAGATCCTGCACATGTTCCCGCAATTAACCCCGCGTAACCTGGCGACGTGGTATGTCGCCAGCCTGACGTTGTTCTGCCTGGAGCGCCTGGTGATGTTGCGCCTTTATCGCAGGCTGATGCGGGCTGGCAAATACCTGCAACGCACGGTGATCCTGGGCTTTACCGACACCGCTGTGCACGTCGCCGATCACCTGCAGCGCCACGGCGATATCCGTTCCGGCCTGGTCGGTTTTATCGACGACCGCACCGAGCGCATTCCCAAGGAGCTGAGCAAGCTGCCCCTGCTGGGCAATACCCGCGACCTCGAAAAACTGATCCGTGCCGAGCAGGTCAACCAAGTGATGATCTGCCTGCCCTGGGCCGCCGAGCAGCGCATCCACGGCTTGGTCAACCGCCTGCGGCAGCTGTCGGTGAACGTCATGCTGGTGCCGGACATGGCGGCCCTGCGCTACGGCCACAGCAAAATCACCGATGTGGGCGGCATCCTAATGTTCAACACCTCGCAGTTGCCATTGCGCGGCTGGTCGCCAGTGATCAAGCGCTGTGAGGATTTCCTGCTGGCCAGCCTGGCGTTGGTGTGCCTGTCACCGCTGATGGTGGCGACAGCGATTGCGATCAAGCTCGACTCCAAGGGCCCAGTGCTGTTTCGCCAGAACCGCTATGGCTACAACGACAACGAAATCCGCGTGTTCAAGTTCCGCTCGATGTACACCGACCAGAGCGACTTCACCGCCGAGCGCCAAACGACGCGCACAGACCCGCGCATCACGCGCGTGGGCCGCATCATCCGCAAGACCAGCATTGACGAGCTGCCGCAACTGTTCAATGTGCTGCTGGGAAACATGTCCATGGTCGGCCCGCGCCCGCACGCCACGGCGACCAAGGCGGCGGGCGTGCCCTTCGAAGTGGCGGTCAGCGAATACAGCTCGCGTCACCGAGTCAAGCCCGGTATCACCGGCTGGGCGCAGATCAACGGTTACCGGGGGGAGACCGACACCCTGTTCAAGATCCAGAAACGCGTCGAGTACGACCTGGAGTACATCTCCAAGTGGTCGGTGTGGTTTGACCTGTACATCGTCTTCATGACGATCCCGGCCGTCCTTTCCACCAAGGAAGTCTATTGATGAACACCCTCAACGGATTGATTCCCTGCATCATTTCCGGTGGTTCGGGCACGCGGCTGTGGCCGGTGTCCCGGCAGAACATGCCCAAGCCGTTCATGCGCATGCGCGATGGCATAAGCCTGCTGCAGAAAACCTTTCAGCGGGCGGCCAAACTGCCCGGCGTGGAAAGCGTGTTGACGGTGACCAACCGCGACCTGCTGTTCCGCACCCTGGATGACTACCGCCTGGTCAACAAGGCTCACCTGCCCCTGGACCTGCTTCTGGAGCCGTTCGGGCGTAATACGGCAGCGGCAATTGCGGTGGCGGCGTTGCACGTACAGGAACATTTTGGCGGCGACGCGCAGTTGTTGGTCATGCCCGCCGACCATTTGATCCTCAATGAAGTGGCGTTTGCCGAGGCCGTGACCCAGGCCCGCGACCTGGCCGAAGCCGGTTACCTGGTGACGTTTGGTATCCAGCCGGATCACCCGGAAACCGGCTTTGGCTACATTGAACAGGGTGAGCCGCTGAGCACGGGCAACCGGGTCAAACGCTTCGTCGAAAAACCCGACCTGGTCACCGCCCAGGGCTATCTCGACGGCGGCAAGCACCTGTGGAACGCCGGCATGTTCTGCTTCAAGGCCAGCACCCTGGTGGACGAACTCGCCACCCATGCGCCCGACGTGCTGGAAGCCGCCCGCACCGCGCTGGACCATAGCCAGAGCCTGCAAAACAAAACCTCGCGCCAGTGTGAGCTGGACTCGGAGGCCTTCGGCAGCGCGCCAGATATTTCCATCGACGTGGCCTTGATGGAAAAGTCCAAGCAAGTCGCCGTGGTGCCCTGCGACATCGGCTGGAGCGATATCGGCTCGTGGGAAGCCCTGCGCCAGCTCACCCCCAGCGACGCGCATGGCAACCAGGTCAATGGCGAAGCGATTTTGCATGACGTGCACAACTGCTACATCGACTCGCCCAAGCGCGTACTCGGCGCGGTAGGCGTGCGCGACCTGATTATCGTCGACACGCCCGACGCGCTGCTGATCGCCGACGCCCACCGTAGCCAGGATGTGCGCTACATCGTCGCCGAACTCAAGCGCCAGAACCATCCGGCGTACAGCCTGCACCGCACCGTCACCCGGCCGTGGGGTACCTACACCGTGCTGGAGGAAAGCAGCCGCTTCAAGATCAAACGCATCGTGGTCAAGCCGCAGGCGTCGCTGTCACTGCAGATGCACCACCACCGCAGCGAACACTGGGTGGTGGTCAGCGGCGCAGCGCAGATCACCAACGGCGAGCGCGAATTCCTGATCAACGCCAACGAGTCCACCTACATCCCCGCCGGGAATAAACACCGGCTGACCAACCCCGGCATTATCGACCTGGTGATGATCGAGGTGCAGAGCGGCGAGTACCTGGGCGAAGACGACATCGTGCGCTTCGACGACATCTACGGGCGCGCCCCGGCTGAAGTGAAAAAATGACATGCGTACGTCTCTGATCATCCCGACCCGTAACGCCTCCAGCCACTTGGCACGCCTGCTGCCGGCGCTGGAGATGCAAACCCTGCAACCTGACGAGTTGCTGGTGGTGGACAGCGCGTCCAGCGACGACACCGTGGCGCGCTTTCGCGCGTTCGGTGCACGGGTTGAGGTGATCGACGCGCGTGATTTCAACCATGGCGGTACGCGGCGCTGGGCCAGCGAACAGGTGGGCGGTGAGGCGCTGATCGTGATGACCCAGGACGCGATCCCCGCCACCCCCGAGACCTTCGCCAACCTGCTCGCCGAATTGCAGCAGGACCCGCTCAATGGCGTGGCCTACGGGCGCCAGCTGCCTCACCCCGATGCCGGTGTGTTGGGCGCGCAATCGCGGCACTTCAACTATCCGGAACAGAGCCGCAGCAAAAGCCTGGCCGATGCAGCGGAATTAGGGATCAAGACCTGCTTCAGCTCCGACTCGTTTTCCGTGTACCGGCGCAGCGTGCTGGAGGCGGTGGGCGGTTTCCCGGCAGACGTGATCGGCAGCGAAGACGCCTTCGTGGCCGCACGCATGCTGCTCGAAGGCTACAAGGTGCGCTACGCCGCCACGGCGCTGGTGCACCACTCCCACGATTACAGACTCATGGATGAGTTTCACCGCTACTTCGACATTGGCGTGTTCTACGGCCGCGAGCCGTGGATCAAGCAGGCCTTTGGCGATGCGGGTGGCGAAGGCAAGCGCTATGTGCTGGCTGAACTCAGGGCCTTGCGCAAGGCCCGAGCCTTGCACCGCATTCCCGAAGTGCTGGTACGCAGCGCGTTCAAATTGCTCGGCTACCGGCTGGGCCATCTGGAGCGCCGTCTCCCCCTCTCCCTAAAGCGGCGCATCAGCATGTTTCCCGGTTATTGGAGGTGAGCATCATGACCTACAGGAAGTCCCCCTTGATGAAACGAACCCTGCTCGTGCTCGCCCTGCTGACTGCGGCAGGCTGTAACACGCCTGCGCGCATTGTGCCGCCGGACGGCAAGACCGTCGAAGAAGGCAAGCGCGCCCTCGAGCAGCTTGCACAGCTACCGCCGGCGATGGAACGTATCCGCATCGGCGACCAGCTGCGCATCGTGCGCGATGCCGGTGAGATGCCGACGCTGTCAGCGTTCAACGTCAGCACCATCTATGAGCTGACGCTGTACACAGTGCAGACCGACGGCAAGATCAACTACCCGTTCCTGGGGCCGATCCAAGTGGCCGGGCGCCAGCCTTCGGAATTGGCCACGGAGCTGACCACCAAGCTCGCGCCGATCTACCGCGAACCGCGCGTGACCGTAAACATCAACCAGGCACCGGCCAGCTCGATCATCGTCGGCGGCGCGGTGAACAACCCGACGGCAGTGCAGATTGCCACGGCCAACACCCTTGAGCAGGCAATCATCGGTGCCGGCGGGGTCAGCCCGGCGGGCAATGCCAGCATGGTCGCCCTGCTGCGTGAAGACGCACAGGGTGCCTATCGCGCCTACTTCCTGGACTTCAGCCAACTGCTCAAGACCGGCCCCAACGGGCGCAAGCCTGTTCGCCTGCAACGCGGCGATGTGGTGTTCGTGCCCAAATCCAACGTGGGCGAGCGCATCCAAGGGGTGGATACCTACCTGAACCAACTAATCCCCTTCACCAAGTCCATTGGGGTTGGCTACAACTACACACGAACCAGCGGCGGCAGTAACTAAAGGAGCGACATCCCTATGATCGAGATCCGTTCTTTTCGTGATCTTCTGCGTCTGTTCTTCATTTTCCGGCGCGAGTTCAAACTGGCGGCGATTGCCGCGCTGGTGATCATCCTGCTGGGGGCTTTCTTGCTGCCGGCCAAGTACGAATCCACTGCGCGCCTGCTGGTCAAGCCTGGGCGGGATTCGACCCTGCCCATCGAGATCAGTAACCGCCAGGCGCTGGTGATGCCCAGCACGCAGCGAGACCCGATTGTCGACGAAGAACGCCTGCTCACCGGTCGCCCGATCGTGCGCGCGGTGGCGGAGCACTACCTGGAAGTGATCGACAACGCGCCACCGCCGGAAGGCTTCTGGAAGCGCACCAAGTACTACGTCAAGAGCGGCCTGGGTGCGGTATTCGATGGCCTGCGCGTGGTGCTGGAAACCGTTGGCGTGGTTGAAAAGACTACCCCGGTTGAACGCCTGGCCGTCAGCCTGGAGAAGAACTTTGAAGTGAGCCACGCCGCCGGCTCGACGGTGATGGATATCAGCTTCAAGTGGGGCGACCCGGAGATCGCCCAGGCGGTGGTCAAGGATTGGGTCGAAACCTATATCAACGAACGCACCCAGGCCTTGGGGCGCAAGAGCCTGTACGCCTTTTATGAAGGCCAGGCGGCCAACAGCGCGACCGAGATCAAGAGCTACAAGCAACAGATCCTCACGCACCTCAACGAGATCGGCGCAGCGAGCATCACCGATCGCCTGGAAGACTTGTCCGAGCGCATCAACGTGCTGCGCGGCGAGACCTTCAACACTACGCGGCTGATCGCCTCGTCCGACAGCGCAATCCAGAGCACACGCAAGCAACTCAAGAGCCAGCCGAAGGAAGTCACCACGGTGCGCCAGATCGCTCTGAACCCGCAGCAGCAGGACTTACGTCGCCTGCTTAACCAGAAGCTGCTGGAAAAGGCCGACATGATGCGCACGTACACGGACAATGCGCCGCCGGTCAAAGCCCTGGACGCGTCGATTCGTGCCATGCAGGTCCAGGTCGCCAGCGAAAGCAACACCGTTCAAGCCTCGGAAAACCGTGCGCCGAACACCCTGGAAATCCACTTACAGCGCGTGCTGCTGGATGAAACCAGTAACAACCTGGCGCTGCGCACGCAGCTGGTTCAACAGCAGAAACAATTGGTGAACCTGGAAGCGCAGCGCAAGCAAGCCCTGGAGATAGAACCGGAGCTGGCCCGCCTCTCCCGAGAGCTGAACACCACAGAGCGCAATTACGCGTTGTACGTGGATAACCTGGAAAAATCGCGCATCGACCGTGAGCTGGACAACAGCCAGATCAGCAACATTGCCGTGATCGAAGAAGCAACCCTGAACCCAGGCCGCATCTTCCCGAAAACCCTGGTGATGCTAATCCTGGCGATCCCGTTTGCGATCGTCGTCGGCTTGCTGGTGATCTACCTGTGCTACCTGCTCGACCAGCGTATTCACGACGGTGGCCTGGTGGAGCGCAAGTTCGGCCTGCCGCTGTGGACCACCCTGCCCGAGCTGGACACCACCACCGCGCAAAGCGCCAACGCGTTCAATGCGAGCATCTACCGGCTATACAGCTTGCTGCAGCCCGACCGTATCGCCGAGAAGGGCCTGACACTCGGGCTGACCTCAGCGCGTCACGGCGAGGGGGTGACCTTTGTGGTCGAGCAACTGCGCCAGTTGCTGGCCGAAAACGGCATCGATGTGCGGGTCGGCGGGCTTGAAGCGGCGGCGCCCGGCGAGGTGGTGCTGCTGGATGCCTCGGCGTTGCTGGCTAACCGCGATGCGTTTGTGACCCTGCGCTGCGCCGACCTGATCGCGCTGGTGGTGGAGGCGCGCAAAAGTACCGTGCCGGTGGTGGAGCATGCGCTGTCGATTCTCAACACGGCGTTCGGCAAGGTGGACGGCATCATCATCAACCGGCGCAAGTTCGAAGTGCCGAGCAAGGTGCTGCAGACCATTGGCAAATACCGGGGAGCGTTCTGATGCGTATCGCCCTGCTCGCGCCCTTGCCGCCGGAAAAAAACGGCATCGCCGACTACGCGAACCATTTCCGTACGGCGCTGGAACAACTCGGTGTGACGGTGCTGACGCCGCTGGCCGGGGTGGCGGGCAACTCCAAAGCGATAGAGCAGGCCGTCGCCGGCTTCGATTGGCAAACCGTCGACTTGGTGCACGCCGAGCTGGGCGGCGGGCGGCTGGGGGAGTTCCTGGCCCTGCGCGAGCTGCGCAAGGCTTACCCGCAACTGCCACTGACCGCCACCGTGCATGACCCGGAACGCTTGGTGTGGCGGCGTGAGCATCTGCCGTTCCCTTTGAGCCTGCTGGAGCGTTTGCCCAGCCCGTTACCCCAAGCGGCCGTGGTGCTGGCCGACCCGCTGACGTTGCGCGAAGAACGCCAGGTCGCCAAAGGGTTGACCCGGCTGGTGACCCTCACCCGCCTGGGTGCCAAGTGCTTGAGCCAGCGCATGCAATTGCCCGCCGCCAAAGTGGCGGTGATCAACCATGCCAACCTGGCGATTACACCGGCACCGCTGCCATCGCTGGACACGCTGCACCTGCTGTACTTCGGCTTCATCTACCGCGGCAAAGGCATCGAAGACCTGGTGCAGGCCCTGGCGGATGTGTTCAAACACGCCCCCGAATTACGCGATCGCGTGCGCCTGACCCTGGCCGGCGGCACTGCCCCGGAGATGGCATTTGGCGCGGGCGGTAATTACCTGGCGCAACTGAACGCGCAGATCGCGTCACTGGGCCTGACCGCGTCCATCGACTGGCGGCTGAACCTGCCCGCCGATGAAATTGCCCATACCATCCAGGCCCACCATGCGATGGTGCTGCCGTACCGCGAATCGAAAAAACTTGGCCTGCTCGGGCGCCAGCGCGGCACCAGTGGGGCGTTGTCCTGGGCGACCGCCTGCGGGCGCGGCGCGATCACCTCCGATGCGCGCGCGTTTGCCGAGGAAGTCGCCAGTGGCAACGGCGCCATTTACCCAGAGGGTGATGTGGCTGCCCTCGGCGAACAACTGTTGCGCCTGGCACGCACGCCGCTGCTGGCGCGGGATTGGGCCGAGCGCGCCGGGGAAATTGGTCGCGAACGGTTGTGGCCGTTGACGGCGCAGAAATTTGTCACGCTGTTTGGCGAGGCCATCGTCGGAGCCCGCCATGTCGCGTAAACGCACTTACCTGGTCACCCTGGCGGTAGTCGCCGCCCTGGGCCTCAGCGCGTTTTTGTGGGGGCGCCAGGCCGATGCCGAGAACCCTGTGCTCAAGGGCAGCAAAGTCGTGGTGTGGAAGGATTTCCTGGGGGTGAACGCGCAATTCCTGTGGTTCAGCCCGGTGCGTTACCAGATGCAGATCGACCGCCTAAAGGCCCTGGGCCTGGAATGGGTGCGCCTGGACCTGCACTGGGATCAGCTTGAACCCGCCGAGAACCAGTACCAGGTCGCAACCCTGGATCAGTTGGTCGGCAAGTTGCAGGACAACCAGCTCAAGTCGGTGTTCTACCTGGTCGGCTCGGCGCCCTTCGCTACGACCGCGCCAGCCGGGGCGCCGTATCAGGATCAGTACCCGCCCAAGGATCCGAACGTGTTCGCCAATCGCATGGCGCTGTTGGCCCAGCGTTATCCCAGTGTGGATGCCTGGCAGGTGTGGAATGAGCCGAACCTGCTGGGCTTCTGGCGCCCGGTAGCGGACCCGGCCGGTTATGCCGCCCTTTTGACGGCCACCGCCAATGCCTTGCGCACCGTGAACCCGAACACACCGGTGGTGGCCGCTGGTATGGCGTTCTTCAGCGAAATGCCTAATGGGCAGACCATGCTCGCGGCCCTCGGTGCGCTGGGTGTAGCCAGCTTGAACACGGTAATTTCCTACCACCCCTACACCCAACTGCCTGAAGGCAACGATCCGGCGAACCTGGACTTCATCGCCAAGACCACCCAACTCAACCAGGCCTTGCGCAACGGCGGTGTACAAACCCTGTGGAGCACCGAGTGGGGCTGGTCGACTTACCACGGGCCAAAAGACGCCCAGGACATCATCACGCTACAAGCCCAGGCCGATTACATCGTGCGGCGTGTGGCGCTGATGAGCGCGATGGATTACGACAAAATCTTCCTGTTCACCCTCAGCGACCTCGACCAGCGCGCCAGCGTGCGCGACCAGTCGTATGGCCTGCTCGATATCGACGCCAACCCCAAGCCCGCCTACACCGCGCTGAAAAACTTCCTCGACGTCAGCGGGCCGCAACTCACGCCGGGCGATCCACCGGTTGCCGACCAGTTGCCCGGCGGTTTGTTCAGCATCGGCTGGACCCGTGCGGACGGGCGCAAGCTGTGGTTTTTCTGGTCTGCCCAAGGCGGCAACGCGCATTTGCCGGGCCTGGCCAGCGCCACCCTGTACGACCCGTTGCGCGGCACCCAGACCCCGGTGAGCGGCACCAACGGCCTGACTGTACCGGTCAAGTCGAACCTGCAAATTCTGCTATGGGATTGAGGCCTGCGATGCGCATTTTATGGATCCTGCCCTACTCACCCTGGCCCGCCACCAGCGGCGGCAAGACGCGCCAGTTTCACCTGCTGCGCAGCCTGGCCGCGCGCGGGCATCGGATCACCTTGCTGCTGCATGACAAGCACCCGGTGTCGCTCACAGACCGCAAAGTGCTGGAAGCATTTTTCGAACAACTGATCATCCTGCCGCGCCGCCCACTGCGCAGTGTGAAGACCCTCGTGGCCGGGCTGTTTGCACCCTACCCGCTGCTGGCCAGTGTGAATGGCCTGTCGAATGAACTGCAGGAAACCTTCAACGGGTTGTTGGATGACCACTGGGACGTGGTGCAGATTGAGCACAGCTACAGCTTCCAGCCTTACGAGGACGCGCTGGCGCGTAAATCCCAGCCGTTCGTGCTGACCGAACACAATGTCGAGTCGGCCCTCGGCGCGGCCACCTATGACCGCTTGCCGGGCTGGGCGCTGCCCTTCATTCGCTACGATCAATGGCGCTACACGCGCTGGGAGCGTCGTGTGATGCGCCAGGCCACGCAGGTAGTGGCGGTGACTGACAGCGACGCACAGACCCTGACCAAGATCGCCGGCAAACCGGTGTCGGTGGTGGTCAATGGCGTGGATTGCGATCACTTCGCGGTGGCCCATCCCGATCCATCGGCACGCCGCGTGCTGTTCCTGGGCAATTACGAATACGCCCCCAATGTGGACGCTATCGAGTGGGCGCTGGATGAGATCCTGCCCAAGGTCTGGGAACGCTGCCCGCAGGCACGCATGAGCGTGTGTGGTTTCGGCATGCCAGCCAGCTGGCGCGAGCGCTGGCAGGACCCACGCATTGAGTGGCAAGGTTTTGTGCCTAACCTGATAGACCTGCAATCGAGTTGCTCGGTTTTTCTTGCGCCGTTGCGCCATGGCGGCGGTTCCAAACTCAAGGTGCTTGAAGCCTTGGCCGCCGGCCTGCCGCTGGCAAGTACCGAGCAAGGTGTCTCGGGGCTCGACCTGATAGAAGGCCTGGACTACCTAGGCGGCCAAACCGCCGCGAGCCTGGCAGACGCCGTGGTGCGTCTGCTGCAGTTCCCCGACGCCGCCGGGCCCATGGGTGAAGCGGGCCGCGCGTATGTGCGTCGCGCCCATGACTGGAGCGTCGCCGCCAGCCAGCTAGAGCAGGTGTACGCGAGCCTTTCGCCGTTGAATCAAAAGGAGCCCGCATGCGTGTAGGCCTGGATTACCGCACCGTCGGCACTTCGCCGCAATCGGGCATCAGCCGCCAGGTGTACGCGCTGGAAAGCGCCCTGCACAGCCTGCCGGGCATTGAGCTTGAGCGGTTTACCGTGGCGCCCCTGGGCGATGAAACCCGTTTGCAGGCCCACTGCCCAGCCTGGGGCTGCGCGAAGACCGCCATGCACCAGCCGCAGAATCGCCTGCGTTTCGAGGCCGGTTTTCTACCGCGCGCGTTGCGTGAGCAGCCTATCGATCTGTACATCAGCACCTTTAACATGGGCCTGCCGTTGCCGCCCAAGCCGAAAGGATTGCGTACCGTGGTGCTGCTGCATGACCTGTTTCAGATCACCTTGGACAACTACCACGCCAACCGTTTGAAGGCGCTGATCTACAAGACCAGCGATCGCCTGTCGATTGCCTACGCGGTGCACAGCGCCGACCGGGTGTGGACGCCGTCGCAGTACAGCGCCGACGAAACCGCGCGGTTGTTTCCCAAGTCGGCGGGCAAGATTCGCGTGCTGCCCAACCAGGTCGACGGTTTTTCCGAACTGGCGGCGGACCTCAGCGCCCGCCAACTCCCCGAGCGCTACTGGCTGCTGGTGGGCACCCGCGAGCTGCGCAAAAACGTGCCATTCCTGGTGGAGGCCTGGCAGAAAGCGCGACGCCAATCCCCTGCCGTGCCGGATTTGGTGCTGGTGGGCAGCCTCGACCATTTGCCCGAAGCCCAGCGTGACCTACCGGGTATTCGTGCGCTGAGTGGCGTGTCGGATGCCGAATTGCACGCGCTGTACCGCCGGGCATTACGCTTGTGGCAACCTTCGTATGCCGAGGGCTTTGGTCTGCCTGTGATCGAAGCCCTGAGCGTGGGCACCCCGGTGGCGGTGGCCAGCGGTACGTCGCTGGATGAAATCACCCCGCCGTCGGCACCGCGCTTCTCGCCCACCGATGGCCCGGCGCTGACGCAGTTGATGGTCAGCCTGGGCGAGCGCGCCAATGAGGAATCGCCCGAGCAACGGCGCCAGTGGGCGGAGCGCTTCAACCATCACGCCTATCGCCGGCGCCTGGGCGAACTGATTGAGGAGCTGAAGTGAAAATAAATTTAACCAGCCTCTTCGCGATCCTCTTCGGCCTGCTGTTTGGCGCCCTCGCGCTGCTGCTGTCACCGGCCAAGGCGTTCCTCGCCGTGATCGGCCTGGCCGGGGCCGTTACCATCCTGCGCTTTCCGTTCTGGGGCTTGTTGCTGTTTGCCCTGATCGCCACGTTCATGCCGTACTCCACGGTCAACCTGGGCATTCGCAGTACCGTCAGCGAAGCCATCCTGGCGCTGACATGGGGCGCGGTGCTGTGGCACAACTTCCTGGCGCGCCTGCCCGACACACCGAGCCTCTCCCGCCGGCCTACCGACCAGATGCTGCTGTGGCTGATGCTGTTCAGTGTGTTCCCGTTTATCGTCGGCCAAGTCACCATCCACGCCGACACCAGCGGCGTGGCCAACTGGTTGCGCTGGTTGTTGAGCCTGTCGGCGGTATTCCTCTGCGCTAAATTGCTGGTGGATCACAAGCACCGCGAATCGCTGGTAATCGCCCTGCTGCTGGGCAGCCTGGCGATGCTGGTGCTGTCGATTGCAGTGTTTGTGCGCACGCGATCCGCGGCCGGCATTGCGCCGATCCTGGGGCTGTTCAACTATGCCAACTTCGACATGTTGAAGTTCGGCCTGGAGGCCATGTCTTCGCGCATGGGCTCGCCGTGGATGCACCCGAATGCCATCGGCGGGATCATGGCGTTGCTGCTGCCCCTGGCCTTCTGTTTTGGCATGACCGAGCAAGGCTGGAAGCGCGCGCTTGGCCTGAGCGTGGCGTGCCTGGGCGCGGCGGCGCTGCTGTTGGCCAGCAGCCGCGGTGCGATGGTCAGCCTGGCATTGGTGCTGATGTGGATGGCCACGCGCCGGGTGCCCTACACCGGTCGCCTGCTGATGATCGGTGCGGCGCTGACGGTGGCGTTGGTGATGGCTTATCCACCGTTGCAGGAGCGCCTGGCGACGATCTTTTCGTCGGATAACGCCAGTACCGAAGTGCGTTTCGACGAGTACCGCATGTTCCCGCAGGCGGTGGGGTCCTACCCGTTCGGTATTGGCTTCAAGGTGGATCCACCGGTACCGGGCACTCAGTTGCTGGGCATCTCGAACCTGTGGCTGAACTTCGTCTACAAGACCGGCATCGTCGGCATGCTGTTTTTTGTGGCGGTGACGGTGCGCTGGTGGCGTGAAGCGCGCCCGGACAGCGGCCCGATCCGCCTGACGAAAGACAATGCGCTATGGCTGGGCACCACCGCCGGGATTCTCTCGGCGCTGGTCAGCGGCCTGTTCGACCACTACTTCAGCTTTGCGGTGGTGATGGTCGCGCTGTTCTGGCTGATGGTGGGGATCAATGTGCTGGAGGCCCGCCGACTGTTTCCGGCGCGCCTGCCACAGGTAAAAAGCGTGGCGTTGCGCAAACCGCTGATTGATGGTGCGCAACCCTGATGCTGGGCTCCGCGGTCTGGCTGACCCTGGCGACGCTGCTGGGCTTGTGCCTGGGCTTCGCCCGCGAATGGTTGCTGGTGGCGGCCTGGGGTGCGAGTGAGCGCAGTGATGCGTTCCTGATCGCGCTGTTTTTGCCGGAGGCGCTGCGCATGTCTCTGGCTGGCGGTGTGCTGAGCGCCGCTGCGCTGCCGCTTTATCTCGCGCGCAAAGACGACGAGCGGCAGGGCTGGTTGACGGAGTTGTTTCCGACGTTGCTGCTGATCGCGCTGGTCATCAGCCTGCTGCTGACGCTGTGGGCGCCGTGGCTGGTGCAACTGCTTGGGCCGGGCTTGGCGGCCAGTGCGACGGCTTTGGCGAGCAGCAACTTGCAGATTGTCGCGTGGTGCGTGCCGGGGCTGATGCTGCATGCACTGTTCAGTATTCCGTTGCAGGCCAGCGAGCGTTTTGTGCTGGCAGGCTTGGGCTCATTGTTGTTCAATCTGCCGCCGGTGACCTACCTCGCGTTCGCGGGTACCGCCACCCAACCGCACTCCCTGGCACTGGCGTGCCTGGCCGGCAGCCTGTTGATGCCGTTGGCGCTGCTGCCGTCGATGTGGCGTCAGGGTTGGCGGCCATGGCATTGGCAATTGTCGTTGGCGCCACTACGGGAGTTGGGCCAGCGCATCGGCCCACTGTTGTTGAGCAATGGCGCCAGCCAGGGCCTGGCGCTGATCGAGCGGCTGGTGGCGTCGTTGCTGGGGGAAGGCGCGGTGACCTGGATCAACCTGGCGCGCAAGCTGATGAACCTGCCGCTGATTGCGCTTATGAGCCTCAACCAAGTACTGCTGGGCATGATGAGCCGTCGCCAGGGCGATGAACGCCTGGCCCTGCTCAAGCGCGGCCTGGAAACCGCCAGCGTGCTGACCCTGCCCGCTGGCGTTGGCCTGGTGGCGGCGGCACCGAGCCTGGTGGCGTTGCTGCTGCCCAGGCAATCGGTGGACTCGCCGTTGCCACTGTTGCTGGCCTGGTTTGCTGTGCCACTGGTGTTCGGCGCCTGGAACGCCTTGCTCGCGCGCTATGCCTATGCCGCTGGCGATACACGCCAGCCACTGCGCTGCGAATTGCTCGGTAGCTTGGTCAATGTGCTGCTGCTCGGCGCCCTGCCTTTTATGTTCGGCCTGGCCGGCATTCCTCTGGCTGCGCTGGCCGGGGTGATCTGCACCGCGTTACTGCTGATGCAGCGCCAAGCCTTGCTTGGCGCCCTGCCCTGGGCCCGGCATTGGCTGCTCAGTGCAGTGCTGATGGGCGTGGTGGCGCTGGCGCTGTTTCGGGTTGAAGGCGTGTGGCTGCAACTGGGGCTGAGCACCCTGACCGGCGCGGTGGTGTTGCTCGGGATGGGGCTGTGGCTGAAGCCGTGGCGCAAGGCATGAACGATCAATCGGGACAACTCAGATGAAACATCGCTGGATTCAAATGGATATTGCCAAGGGTATCGGCATCCTGGTGATCGTATTTGCCCACAGCTGGTTCGTCGCCACCTCGCCGGACTTGCTGTACCCGGTGCTGGCGTCGTTTATTTTGCCGTTGTTCTTCTTTTTGTCGGGGGTGTTCTTCAAGCCTGAACAACCGTTCGTGGAGACGGCGGTGCGCAAGGCCGATGGCCTGCTCAAGCCGTTTTTCTTCACCATGCTCACCTATGTGGTCGTGCGCAGCATCCTGCGCGGCCAGCCGCTGCTACCGGATGTGGGTGGCGTGCTGTATGCCTCGGTGGACACCCTCCCGTGGCAGGCGCTGTGGTTTCTGCCGCACTTCTGGGTGGCGATCCTGTTCAGTTGGGTGATGCTGCGGTTGATCCAGCGCTTGAAGCTGTCGCTGTGGTTGAGCCTCGCGCTGGTGGCACTGCAATTGATCCTAGGCGCCTGGATGCTGCCGTGGTTCTGGCAACTGCCGGTCACCTTCGGCGAGCATACGTGGGTGCTGCCCGGCCTGCCGTTTAGCCTGGATATCACGCTGATCAGCAGCACTTACTTCATTGTCGGCTACCTGTTGCGCGATTGGTTGCGCCGGCACTCGGGTTCCTGGCTGACGCTGTTGATCTCGATCGCGCTGTTCGCCCTGGTGTTCACCTTCACCTGGGACACCATGGACCTGGCACAGCGACGCTACGACCATTGGTTCTGGACCACACTGCCGGCCGCGATCGGCGTTTATGCCTGCTGGGCGCTGGCGCGGGTGCTGATGGTCTCGGCCTGGGTCACCCGGGCCATGACCTACATCGGCCAGAACACCTTGATCCTGCTGATCTTCCACGGCGAGATCCAGCACAAGTCCTTCGACCTGATGGAGCGCTTGGGGCTGCCTGCACTGCCGGCGGCGTGCGTGGGGTTTGTGGTGGCGGTGGTGGTGCCGTTATTGATCGGGGAAGTGATCAAGCGGGTGGCGTTTTTGCGGTTTCTCTACTTTCCGTTTCCAGTGCGTAAGGCGACCGGGGAGAAGGCGGCAACGTAAGGAACACTTGAAGATGCGCAGCATTGGTATCTACACATCTCGAGAGCAACCTGTGTGAGCGGGCTTGCCCCGCCCCCTACAGGGTTGTGCAGATACTTATAGCCATCGCGGGCAAGACGGACGACGGACGCCCACAAAGGGTTATGTATTTCAGTCGTCGAGTTGTTGCGAAGCTGGCTTACTGCCGTGCTTGGCCGGTTTGGCACCCTTGGTCGGCGCAGCAGCGGGTGCTGCTGGTTCAGGCTCTGCGGCCGCGGCAGCTTCTTTTTCCGCCATCGGCATTTGGTCAATAGCCGCGAAAAACTCCTTCAAGTCGAGGGTATCCGGTGGCACGGTCTTCTCGACTTTCTTCTCACCGTCCTTGCCCACCAGGATCACTTTAGTGCCACTGCCGGCGCCCAGTTTGAGGGCACGAATCAGCGCATTGGTTTCGGGCGGCGTGAGCTTTTTGTTGTCCTTTGGGTCCTTGGCGAACTTCTCCCCTTCGGCACCAATGCTGCCGAATTTCACGGTGTAGAACACCATGCTGCGCTCTTCAAAGGACTGCTTGGTCGCAGGCTCGTCCAACTGTTTCTTTAGGGTCGCCAAGGTGTCGTTGCCAGCATCAAGCTCCACCACCACCAGCGGCCGGGCTTTGCCCAAGTCCTGCTTGAGCGGGTTGATATCATCAGCAGCCAACAGCGGCCCCGTTAAAGCCATCAAGGTAGCCAGGGTCAGCGACCGGATGAGCATGCGCACCTCCTTTGAATTCCATGCAGGGTTCTTGAGTTTCATGTCTGCGACAGTCAAATTCAAGGATGATTCCTACATCACCTTAATAAAGCGTAGGTCAGGACGCCCGCTACGCAAGGGTTTGGTGGGTTCAACTGTCATTGTTTCCACTGATTGCGGAAACTTCATGAGACCTTCCACTCCGGCCAATGCCTCGCCAATACGGGGGCGACGATGGGGTCGGCATCCACTTGCGCCAGACTCTGGGCAAAGCTCGGCGCCAGCCCGTTCAATGCGTCCCGTGCCTCGTCCCAGCGCGACACCGCTGCGGCCATCAAGCCCAGTGCATTCGGAGTGTGGTTCGGGCCAAACAAATGCCCGGCAAACTGATCGGCAAATACCACCCAGGCCTGGTGCAGGTAGCGCCGGGTGCCCGTAACAAGCTGCGCCTGCACCGTTTCGTTGACGTCGCCGATCCAGCGTTGGGGGTAATCGATAATGCCGATCGCCGAATAGCAATTGGCCGCGATATACACCAGGCCGCGAATGATCTGCGCACGGTTGCCGGCCAGCAGGTCGGAGCCGGGAAACTCCAGGCCCAGATGGATCAGGATCGCTGCGCTTTCCGTCAGCACCTGGCCGTCGGGGGTTACCAGGGTGGGCACCTGTTTGAGCGGGTTGATAAGGGCCAGCTCCTCACTGCCCTCACCTTCCGCCCAGGAGGCCGCGTCTACCCTTCGCCACGGCACCGCACATCGTTGCAGGGCGATTTCAATCATGCAGGAACCGGATTCGTCGATGCCGTAGAGCGTGTACATGGGCCTGTCCTCCTAGCGGTGCCTGCGCCCAAGAGTGCAAGTAACCACGGAGTCGAATCAAGTGTTTTAAAACAAGCCCATTTGCCCGCCGACCAGCGTGCTGAAATCGTCATTCACAAACGGCAGGATAGCGTCGGCCACCGGCTGCAATTGCCGGGTGACGTAGTGGTCGTAGTCGATGGGTGCTTGCCGCACTTCGAGGGGTTCCGGGCCGTTGACGCTGATCACGTAGCTGATCCAGCCACCGCGCTGGTATTGACGGGGGCGGTTCAGCCGGTCGTTGTATTCGTCCGCCAGGCGCGCAGCACGCACATGCGGCGGCACGTTGCGCTCGTAATCGTCCAGCCGTCGGCGCAGGCGTTTGCGGTAGATCAGCAACTCATCGAATTCGCCGCTCAGGGTACGGCGCACGTAGTCGCGTATGTAGTCCTGGTGGGGCTGGCGATGGAAGATGCGCTGGTACAGCTCCTGCTGGAATCGGCGGGCCAGGGGCGACCAGTCGCTGCGCACGGTTTCCAGGCCTTTGTAGACCATTTCTTCGCTGCCATCGCTACGCACGACAAGGCCCGCGTAGCGCTTCTTGCTGCCCTCCTCCGCGCCACGAATGGTCGGCATGAGGAAGCGCGTGAAGTGGGTTTCGTATTGCAGTTCCAGGGCGCTTTGCAGGCCGAACGCGGTTAGCAGGTGCTCGCGCCACCAGTCGTTGACGTGCTGTACCAACGCCCGTCCAATGCGGCCGGCCTCTTCCTGAGAATGCGCGCTGCCGAGCCAGACGAAGGTGGAGTCGGTGTCGCCGTAGATCACCTCATAGCCTTGGGCTTCGACCAGTTCGCGGGTCTGGCGCATGATCTGGTGACCGCGCAGGGTGATTGACGAAGCGAGCCGTGTATCGAAGAAACGGCAGCCGCTGGAACCGAGTACGCCGTAGAAGGCGTTCATGATGATTTTCAGGGCCTGGGACAGCGGCGCATTGTGTTCGCGCTTGGCCACTTCGCGGCCTTCGGAGACCCGCGCGACGATTGAGGGCAGGCAGTGCCGGGTGCGGGAAAAACGCGCGCCGCGAAAGCCTTCCACCGACGCACTGTCATCGGGGTACTTGAGGCCTTCGATCAGGCCCACCGGGTCGATCAGGAAACTGCGGATGATCGATGGGTAGAGGCTTTTGTAATCGAGTACCAGCACCGATTCGTAGAGACCGGGGCGCGAGTCCATGACAAACCCGCCGGGGCTGGCCTGGGGCGGTTTGTCGCCCAGGTTTGGCGCGACAAAGCCCTGGCGGTGCATCAACGGCATATACAAATGGGTGAACGCGGCGACAGAGCCACCGTTGCGGTCAGCCGGCAACCCGGTGACGCTGGCGCGCTCCAACAAGAACTTGAGCAGCTCAGTCTTCTTGAAAATCCGCGTGACCAGCTCGCAGTCCTTGAGGTTGTAGCGTGCCAGGGCGGGCTTGTCCTCGGCGAACATGCGGTTGATTTCGTCCATGCGCTGGTACGGCGTGGAGATGTCCTTGCCCTCGCCCAACAGGGTTTGCGCGACGTTTTCCAGGCTGAAGGATTCGAAGCTCCAGGTGGCCGAGCGCAGGGCCTCGATGCCATCGATGATCAGCCGCCCCGCCGCCGCCGCGAAGTAGTGATTACGGCTACCGTGTTCGCGCCAGGCCATCGGCTCTTCGCCACGCCCAAGCATCAGCGGCACGTTGAGGCGCTGGGCGTGTTCGTGGAGGACACGCAGGTCGAACTGCACCACGTTCCAACCGATGATCGCATCGGGGTCGTGCTGGGCAAGCCATTGGTTGAGTCGTTCGAGCAATTGCGCGCGGGTGTCGCTGTAGTCGAGCTTGAAGTCCACTGCGTCGGTGTTGTTCGGCGGGCCGAGCATGTACACCTGGCGCTCGCCGCAGCCTTCGAGGGCGATGGAATAGAGATCCCCCTCGGCGGTAGTCTCGATGTCGAGGGACACCAGTTTCAGCGGCGGGCGGTAGTCGGGCGCGGGTTTCATCTGCGCGTCGCAGAGCACGCCGTTTGCGTCGGGAGTGCCACCGAACCACACCGGTGCGGTGATGAAACGCTCCATCATGTAGCGCTCGGGTGGGCGCACGTCACCTTCGTAGACATCCACACCGGCAGCGCGCAGGCGTTTTTCCACGTCCATCGCCTGGCGGTGCTGGCGGGTGTAAAGACCCAGGACCGGGCGGTGATGGAAATCGCACAACTGCAACGGGCGCAATTCGATGTCGCGCTCACCCTTGAGCAGCCAATCCAGCGGCTTGCGATGGGCTTCGGGGATAAACATCACCGAGGTCTGCACGGGGAGGCGGATAAACCTAGGGCCGTGGTCGGTCGCCAGCCAGAAGCTCACCTCCGTGCCCGCCGGGGTATCACGCCAATGCCGGGTCAGGACAAAACCCTGCTGTAAATCCACCGTAACGCACCTCAGGAATCGCTTTCAGGGCGTGATTCTACTCGGCATCGCACGAGTGCGGCACGTTAACGCTCATGACGGCTGCCCCAACAATCATGATGCTGTTTAGGGCCCAGCCTGGCTCAGATAGGTTTCGATGTTGCTCATCTGTTCGTCCCAGCCACGGGAATTCATTTTGAAGGCTTTTTGCCGCCTCGCCTCAGGCACTGCGTCAAAACCCGATTCGACCACCCATAGCAGAATGCCCGGAGCACGGTCTTCAATGGTGAACTCCACCAACGTCGGGGTCTCCTGGTCATAGTCGACGCCCTCTTCTACCGCGAACGGATGCCACCAGAAAGAGAACAGTGTTTGCGGCAGGATGCGTTCGATTTTCACCTTCCAGATCACATGTTTGTAACCTGGGTAGGTGATAGGCGCTTCAACGGTTTGCCCCGCGACAAACGCCTTGCCCGTGAGTGCAATCCGAAACCATCGGCCGAATTGTTCGGCGTCTGTCAGTGCTTCCCACACCTGTTTACGTGGAGCATTGAGCAGTACTTTTCGTTCTATGCGGTCCAATACGTGCATACGTCACCTCCTGCATTGACAGTAGGCGACATCGACTAATGCGCAACCTTTCGGTCACGCATTGGTGTTGCTACTTACTTCAGAATTTCCATTTGGCGTTGACCATCGCATTGCGCGGATCGCCGTAGGAACCTGAGTTGAATGTGCCCATGCCGTCGTAATATTTTTTGTCGAACAGGTTGTTGACGTTCGCCGTGAGACTCGCGGGAGGTATAGCCGCCGAACACGTTCCAGCCTGCGGCCAATTCACCGGAAATCTCAGTTTCGACACCGCGCGTGGTGGTGCCAGCGATGGCCTGGAGGTAGGCGTGCTCAAGGGCTTTTCGGCGAAAGCTGTATCATCACGCGCTTGGCAATCGTCACAAGAAAGTGCCGGGCCTCCTTCAAGTCAGCGGCCACCGGCTTCGCGCGTTCGGCCAGCAACAAACGGATAAGGTGTCTTGAGCCAGGTCTGCAGCCTGATGGGAACAACCCAGGCGCGCAGGTAACCAACTGACAAACCAGCGGGGGTGGCCACTGTAGAGTTGGCCAATAGGTTCGTGGGTAGGATGAGGCCCAGCGGACAAAGGCATAGTGATATTGCGTAAGAATGAGAACGCTTCGCAATTTAGCACTAAGGCAAATGGCTTGTATGACAGTGATGCGCAACGCGGCGGCAAAAGGTAGATTCTCCCACCTCCCCCCCTGAGGTGACGCACCATGACTGAACAGCTCCATGGAAGTTGTTTCTGCAAAGCCGTGCAGTATCAGCTAGACAGCTTGGATATGCCCGTCAGCCACTGCCATTGTTACAGCTGCCGCAAGGTGCATGCGGCGGCCTTTGTGGCGACGGCCGGCGTGATGCGCGAACACTTTCGCTGGACGCGGGGCGTGGAGCTGCTGGCGTCTTTCGAATCTTCGCCAGGCAAACTCAGGCATTTCTGCTCGCGCTGTGGCTCGCATCTGATGGCAGAGCGTGTGCATCAACCCCATGTCATTGTGCGGGTGGCGACGCTGGATGATGATCCGGGTGTCACGGCCACCGCGCATATCTGGACAGCCCATGACGTGCCCTGGCTTACCTACCAAGGCGTAGAGCAATGGGACGAATGGCAAGTATGATTTAAACCTTTGGGTCGCCAGGCGCCTTAGTCGGCGTCGCATATTGCGGTTTCAGGTGGCCTTCCTGATCGAGCAACCAGGCATCCATAATCTGACGTACTACCGGCCCCGCGACACGGCCTCCGGCCTCGCCGTTTTCGATCATCACCGAGATCACGATTTTCGGATGCTCCGCCGGAGCGAAACCGACGAACAAGGCGTTGTCACGGTGGCGCTCCTGGGTCTTTTCACGGTTGTAACGCTCACCCTGCTTGATCGCCACCACTTGCGCTGTACCACTCTTGCCGGCAATGCGGTATTGCGCGCCTTGTGCCGCCGCGCGTGCAATACCGCGTGGATCGTGCATGACCAGTTGCATGCCGTGGTTGACCTGCTCCCAATCGCGCGGGTCCTTAAGGACCACGTTAGGCATCGGATTTTCATCCACGGGCGGCACGCCGTTGATGGTCTTGGCCAGATGCGGTCGGTTCCACACACCTTTATTGGCGATCAAAGCAGTGGCCTGGGCCAGTTGCAACGGCGTGACTTGCATATAGCCCTGGCCGATGCCGAGGATCACGGTTTCGCCCGGGAACCACGGCTGACGCCGGGTGGCGCGCTTCCAGGCCTGGGATGGCATCAGGCCAGCTGACTCTTCGAACATATCCAGCGACACTTTCTGGCCCAGGCCGAATTCCGCCAAGTAGTCATGCAGGCGGTCAATGCCCAGCTTGTGGGCCAGTTCGTAAAAGTAGGTGTCGTTGGAGCGCATGATGGCGGCGTCCATGTCTACCCAGCCGTCGCCGCTGTGGTTCCAATTGCGGTATTTGTGGTCAAAATCCGGCAGTTGGTAGTAACCGGGGTCGAAGACACGGGTTTGCGGCGTGACGACACCGCTGTCGAGGCCGGCAATGGCGACTTCAGGCTTGATGGTCGAGCCCGGCGCGTAAAGTCCTCTAAGGACGCGGTTGAACAGTGGCCGGTCGATGGAGTCATGCAACGCGGCATATTCCTTGAAGCTGATGCCGGTGACGAACAGGTTTGGGTCGAAACTCGGCTTGCTGACCATGGCCAGCACTTCCCCGGTTTGCGGGTCGAGGGCAACCACCGAGCCACGGCGATTACCGAGGGCTTCTTCCGCCGCTTCCTGAAGGTGCACGTCGAGGCTCAGCACAATGTTTTTGCCCGGGATCGGATCCGTGTGTTTGAGTACGCGAAGTACGCGGCCCTGAGCATTGGTCTCGACTTCTTCATAGCCTACGTGACCATGCAGCTCGGACTCGTAGAAGCGCTCGATACCGGTCTTGCCGATGGATTGCGTACCGCGATACTCCACAGAGTCGAGGGCTTTGGATTCTTTCTCATTGATCCGCCCCACATACCCGATGGAATGGGCAAAGTGGGCGCCCAGAGGATAGTGGCGAACGAATTGCGGTTCTACGTCTACCCCAGGCAGGCGGAATTCGTTCACAGCCAGCAGCGCGATCTGTTCTTCGGTCAGCTCGTAAAACAATGTCACAGGCACGAAGGGGTGGCGTGCTTGTTTGAGCGCCTTGTCGAACACAGCACGTTCTTCGGCGGGCAGGTGCAGCAAACGAATGATGGCGTCCAGCTCACCTTTGAGGTCAGTGGTGCGCTCACGGGTGATGATCAGGTTGTAGCTGGGGCGGTTGTCGGCAAGCACCACACCATTGCGGTCATAGATCAACCCGCGCGTTGGTGTGATGGGCAACACGTGGACACGGTTGTTTTCAGAAATCGTGGAGTGATAGTCGTACTGCACCACCTGCAGAAAATACATACGGCCTACCAAGGCGCAGGTGATGCCAATCACTAACAGTGCGCAGGCGAGCAGGCGCTTGTTGACAAGGCGGTTTTCTTTTTCGTGATCTTTGATCGGTATCGGTTCAGGCATTTCTACAGCATCTCGTTAAAGAAGGTCGACGCCGCGTCCTGCGGATTAAAGATCAATCCCTGTGAAAATGTGCTGCACCATACCAAAAATGCAGAAACACTTTGTATCGTTTTACCCAACGGTATGCCGGATGAGGGATTTTTCATGGAGGCTCGGATTACGGTAAGGGGAACGGTGACAAGCCCTTCCTCCTGGGACTTTCCAACCGCCCAAAACAAAACCCCTGTTTGCGTTAGCAAACAGGGGGTTCGGAATTTAATCTTGACGATGACCTACTCTCACATGGGGAAACCCCACACTACCATCGGCGATGCATCGTTTCACTACTGAGTTCGGGATGGGATCAGGTGGTTCCAATGCTCTATGGTCGTCAA